>DUGQ01000164.1 GCA_013331315.1 Thermoplasmata archaeon | reverse complement strand
GTATCGCGTCCTTCGCCTGGGCGCCGAATCGTACCAGCCCACTCGGCACGTCCAAACCCTCGAAGACCGCCATCGCGGTCTCGGACGAATAGGTGTTCTCCTCGACGAACTTCCTGGCCCAGCCCACCGCCGTCTCGAGCAAGTCCGGCAGCACCGCAAACGAGAGAGCGGTGGACGAACAGTTCGTCGTCTTCTGCGGTGCGTGAGGGTTGAGCTGGACGATCTTGTGGGACATGAAGACGGCGTGCGGCATCTCCCTCGCCAACCTCAGCCCGAGGACCCACGTGGCCCCCTTCTCTTTCGTGTCCGTGTCGTCGATGCCAATCACGAGCCGACGGTGCAATGGCGTCGTCAGGCGCAGCTCAACGGCCCTGCCGCCCCCGACCTCTTCGTCGCTGAGGAACTCGACCTTCTCCACACCCTCGGCCTGGGGGAGGCACGCTCCGACGCCGACGCTCGCGCCTGCCAGGCCCATCCAGGTGGTCTCCACCTTGCCACCGTTGATGAACACGGTNNAGGTGGTCTCGACCTTTCCGCCCTTGACGACGACCGACTTGAGCGCCTGTCCACCGGTGTCCTTCGACGCGGGGCCGAACCGCACTTCCCCCTCTCCGAGGCGGGCGTCCATGATGAGGGTCGTGCCCTGGACCTCCACGTGCTCGAGCGCTCCCTTCGCCCTCAGGCGGTTCACGGCGTCCCACTCGACGGGGCCCTGGGCGCAGCACTCCTCGATGATCCTCGCCCTGCCTGCCCGCTCGTCGACCAGGGTTATCAACCGTTTGGCGAACATGCTGCCATGTCGCCTCCTTATCTCATCAGGTGTTGTGACGCCGACCATGCAGTATCATACTTCCAGAGTCTTCCCAGGCTCCATTACCTCGACCTTCACATCCGGTGTCGACTCCTTGACCAGGCGCTCGAACTCCCTGGGGTCGCTATCGATCGGCTCCCAAGTGCCGTAGTGCATGGGAACAGCGACCTTCGGTCTGATAAGAGACACCGCCAGGGCTGCTTGTTTAGGGTCCATGGTGAAGAACCCGCCGGTCGGCAGAAGGGCGACCTCAGGCTTGTACAGGTCTCCGATCAGCTTCATGTCACTGAACACGCACGTGTCCCCCGCGTGATAGACCGGCTTCTCCGTATCGATGACGAGCCCGACTGGCATGGCGGCGGAGAACTCGAGTCCAGGAGCGCCGATGCTCGACGAGTGGAACGCCGGAACCATCGTGATGGCGGTGTTCTTCACGCGCGCGGTTCCTCCGAGGTTGAAGCCCGTGCTCTCGAGGTCGCACCTCTCGATGTACATCGACATCTCGACTATGCTCGCGATGGGCGCGCCGGTCCTCCTGGCGATGTCCAGCGCGTCCCCCAGGTGGTCCGCATGCCCGTGCGTGACGCATATGAGGTCGCACTCGACCTCGTCCGGCGATACGGACGCCTTCGGGTTCCCGGTCAGAAACGGGTCAACCAACACCTTGTCCCTGCCCTCTATGAGGAAGGCAGCATGGCCCAGCCAAGTTATCTTCACTTTACCATCCCGATAGACGAATGCCCCGTAGCTATTTCTTAGTTATGCGCGGGGCGGAGGCAGGGACGACGAGGGGGAGACGAATCTCGACGGCAAATCGGAGAGGTTGAGGGCGCATATCTCGCCGGTGTCGAATATCGCCCACTTGCCCTTGAAGCCCAGCAATTCGCCCCGATGTCTCCCCGCGGTGACCCTGAGCCTGGGCGGGGAGCTCAGGGGCAGATCTATCGGATAGCCGTCAAGCCATCGAATCTCCTCCGCAGCGAGGCCGAACACATCCTCGATCGACGCGGCCAGAGCGCCGTGTCTGGCCTCCACCCCCTCGATGTTCACGGCCTCCGAGAAGCCGCTCAGCACCGTCTCCTGCCTGTACGCCTGGGGCACCTTCAGGCGGGAGGACATCTCCTTCTCGGCCTGCCTGGCCGCCCTGCGCGTGGGGAAGGCCCCGATGATTGAGAATGCGTCCGCCCCCTGCTCCACCAGCCGACGCTCGATCCTCCTCGTAGAGCTCATGCCTATCTTGGCCTTCGTCCCGTAGAACGCCAGGTACAGGACGTGCTCCCTCTTGCAGAACTCGATATCGCACATCTCGCCGTCGCACTTGGGCTCGAAGACGCACTCTTGAAAAGGCAGGAATGACTC
Source organism: Thermoplasmata archaeon (assembly GCA_013331315.1). GTDB lineage: Archaea > Thermoplasmatota > Thermoplasmata > UBA10834 > UBA10834 > UBA10834 > UBA10834 sp10834u. The sequence goes on along the minus strand of DUGQ01000164.1, from coordinate 1,719 downwards.
GCCAGCGCACGCCTCACACTGCGAGAACCGAGTGACCCGAGCGCTGTCCGGGCANNTCCGACGCATGCCCGGTCGTCGCTTATCACGAAGTCGACCTCGTCGAGTCCGATGTCCTCGACCTCTCCGCTCTCATGCACCCAGCAGGTGAGGGAGGGCTCGAAGTCCGTCCACTCGAACTCAAGGGCGTGATACCGCAGGATGGGCTCGGTCGGCAGGGACTGCTGATGGGGCGGCGCGGCAGCCATACCTATCCATTGGACCGAGGTGGGTGATAACGGTTGCCCCGACATGCGTGAAAATGGACCCAGGCATACGAGGATGACTACTCCTGGGTCTCCGGCTGGCTCTCTTCCCCGCCCTCTGCGGGCTCGGCCTTCGGCGGGGGCCTGTCCCAAGGGTACTCCGACAGGTCGACCTCGATCTTCTTCAGGTACTTCGGGGCTATCTCCTCAGCAAGGTACACGGTCTTCCCGGCCTTCTGGATGACTATCCCGTCCTCCGTGGCCAGTGAGACATCGACCTCGAGTATGACAGGAGCCTCGGTCCGTACCCTGCCCGCGTTCACAGCGTCTCCGACCGTCTTGCTCAGGTGAACACGCTTCCGGTCTGACGGCTTGATACCGGTCTCGAGTATTATGTCGACCTCTTCCTCGGTCGCTGGATAGTAGAGCGCGTCAGGGATCCCGACATTGCTGGGGTCGAGGTCCACATCGAACGAGTGGGCGTACGTCGCGCGTATCCTCCCGTCCTTGAACTCGTACCTCCCCTTGTTGTCGGTCTCTATGATGGCCAGGATATGGTGCGGCCTCAGCCAGTGATACCTCCTCTGCTTCGCCTGTATCGCGTGGACAAATGCCCTCAGATCCACGAAACCGTACCTGTCCACCTCCAGGTCGAACCTCTCAGGGAAGTGCCTGAGCACCCCCGCCAGCGTTCTGCTCATGCGGTCGAGTTCCTCGGCGTTCATCAGGAACCTTCCTTCCTCTCCGCAGACTGGGCAGTACTCGGCCCGGAAGTAACCATGGTCTCTGCATTCTCTGAGCAATCGATTCCTCCGACGGTTCGGGAATACTAGGAACCACAATATATCTTTTGGCCATGAGGCATGGCGATTTTACGCCAAAGAGCTGATCCTCATCCTGCTGGCGATAATTCTCGGAAATCTTAATTATGAATGTGCATTATCGTCCGCCAAACAGGTGTTCTGAGGGAGATTGGACAGGGGGCGCCGAAAGGCGGGCTCTGACATGGGCTTCCTCAGTGGGCCGACAGCCGCACCTTTGACCGAGGCAAGGGGGATTGAATGACCAAGGATCGCGTGGTAGTGATCGGTGGAGGCATCGCGGGAATCCAGGCGTCGCTCGATCTTGCTGACAGGGGGTTCGAGGTCCACCTCGTGGAGAAATCTCCCTCGATCGGTGGCCATATGGCCCAGCTCGACAAGACCTTNNCACGAACGACTGCTCGATGTGCATACTCTCACCCAAGATGATCTCTTGCGCGGACCATGAGAACATTGTCCTCCACACGTACTCGGAACTCGAGTCGGCCCAGGGGGAAGCTCCCTCGTTCAAGGTGGCGATACGCGAGAAGGCGAGGTATGTAGACGTGGGCCGGTGCACGGCCTGTGGCGACTGTGTCGCCAAGTGTCCAGTCAAGGTCCCGAGCGAGTTCGAGGAGGGGCTGTCCAACCGGAAGGCCATCTACCTGCCGTTCCCG
>DUGQ01000040.1:2680-2952 GCA_013331315.1 Thermoplasmata archaeon | reverse complement strand
GAGATAAGGGAGGCCGTCGAGGACCCCCTGCTCAGGCCCGATCTGTACAAGCGCGTTGGGATCGACCCGCCAAAGGGCGTGCTACTTGTCGGCCCTCCGGGCACTGGCAAGACCCTTCTCGCCAAAGCCGTCGCCAGGCAGACCAATGCGACCTTCATACGCTTCGTCGGTTCGGAGCTTGTGCAGAAGTACATCGGTGAGGGAGCGCGCCTCGTCAGGGAGTTGTTCGACCTGGCCAGGCAGAAGGCGCCGTCCATAGTCTTCATCGACGA
>DUGQ01000040.1:0-2494 GCA_013331315.1 Thermoplasmata archaeon | reverse complement strand
CACGGGCGCGGACATCAAGGCCATTTGCACGGAGGCGGGCATGTTCGCGATTCGCGAGAACAGGGACATCGTAACGATGTCCGATCTCGAGCGGGCGATATCCAAAGTCCTCGACGACGGCGACCAGAAGATACTCGAGTCAGGGCCCATGTTCGCCTGATCAGGTCTGGTCTCCCAGCGTCCCCGGTTCGAGGTCCTTCTCGATGACGAAGGGTCCTATGTACCCACACTTCTTGCAGTGGTACTTGTAGCCCGTTATGAGCGCCGCCTCGTAGTAGAGGTCAGCCGAGCCACACTGGGGGCATGTCAGGACCGAGACCTTGTCCTTACTGCTGTCCTTCCTCTTCCGCACAGCTCGGAGTATGCGGTTGCGGATAGACCAACTTTGTGCTGGAAAGGCGTCCGCGCCTATCAGTATCCGGAGATGCCCGTCTTCATGAACTCCCTCAACAGACACGTCGCGTAACACCCCTTGTTCAGGGAGAACCCGAAGACGATACCATCCTCCTCAGGGTCCACTCTCAACTCTCTCACTGGAGCGAGGAGCTCCCTCCTCGAGCCCTTGGACGACGCTTCCCTGAGGCCGACGATCTGGAAGTCTCTCGCTGAGACTCCCTCCTCCTCGACGACCCGCCTCTCGATCTCACCCATCTCTCCGTCCGCGAAGATCGATTCCGCTCCGTAGAGGACGCCGCTCACGAACGCCTTTCCCTCAGAGGCGTTCCTCCTCGCCTTCTCGATGTTGTCCGAGGTGACGTCAACGGGGTTGTCGTGGTCGGGGACGCCGTTCTTGTCCAGTGGCAGGACGAAGTCACCCTCGATGGGCTCGTTGATGGGGAGATCCCTCCTCATGCGCTCGCTGAGCATGCGATTGAACATGTATGACTGGTAGGCGTGGACGAACATCATGATCAGGTTCCTGGGAAGGCGCCTCAGGGCTCCCAGGTAGTCGTCCGGTTTCTCCACCAGATGGGACACCATGACCCTCTCGAAGGTGAACTTGGGGGGCAGCTCCGCGATGGCCCTGGAGAAGTCCCTTGTCTCCTGGAGGTTACGACGCGCCTCCTCCCCCTCACCGCCGTCTCCCATGGGGTTCGCCACATATCTCATGACGGCTCCCTCGAAATCTCCGGCCACTATATCCTTGCCTATGAGGTGAGTTATGGGCCTTATCGAGCCGAACCTCTGCACCCCGAAGAAGTTGGGGAACCCCCCCACGTCGTCTATCCTCTGTCGCACGGACGCGCAGACGTCCGCGGCCCCCGCAAGGTCCGGTATGTCGGTCACTCTGATCTTGAAGCGGTTGCCTATCAGGTCGCCTATCGATATCATCCGGTTGGACCGATATGCCTCCAGCACCTGGACGTCCGGTATCTCGAGGGACTTCACCGCCTCTAGGTCCGCCCGAAAGGACATGAGCTGAGTCGCGACAGACCTGCCGTCCTTGGTTCCAGCGAACCCGACGCTGCCGCGCCCCACCCTGAGATTGCTGCCGATCCTCCTGACGAGCCTGTTCGCCTCCCAGTTCCGGTGTCTGACGCGGGCGGCGACGTACTGCCCATCCGGTTTGTCCGGAGGCGTGATCGATATCTCATCGACCACGAAGTCCTCGGGTGTCCTGCGGAGCTTGCCCCCGATCCCCGGAACGCCCTCGGTCAGGAAGGTCTCCAGGCCCAGGTCTGATTCACTGAACATGGCAACGGCAGAATCCGGTGGACATATGTAAAAGCTTTCGGGGGCGGCTCGAGTCGCGCTCAGCCCAGCTGCTTCTCCATGAGCTGTCTCGCCTCGAGGTACTGGTTGGCCAGCGCCTTCGCGGCCTTCTTCAGGGCGGCCTGGGGCTTGCCATCCTTGACTATGACTGTCAGAACCGCCTTGTCGAGCTGCGGGTGGCCAGTGGAATACCTGGCGTCCTCGACGTTCTTGTCCTGCATGAGCTCGTGGATTAGCGGGTATATGAGGGTCTCGTCGGTGTCCTCTATCTCTATCTTGATGAGGTCCTTCTTCTTCTCTACGAGCTTCAGTTCCATGGTGCTCGGGCCTCTTGTATACCCAATCGGTTCATAAAGCTTGCTGCGCCTCCGAAGCGCGGCATCCGCGTGCTGGCAGGGAGTCCGCCTCAGTCCTTGTCCTCGGGCTTCTCCTCTCCCCGCCCGGGCTTCTTGTCACGTGGATACATCGTGCCGCACATCGAGCAGGCGTCGACCTCGCACAGCCGGGAATCCTCCGTGGTGATGACCTTCAGCAGGCAGCTGCCATCGCACATGGGGCACTTCTTCTCCGTCATCCCGCACATCCTCCTAGCCGAACCTCTTCCGCATGATAGTATGAATGCCTTCCGCAATAACCCTTCCCACGCCCTCGACCTCCATGAGCTCGTCAGGGGTTGCGTCGGCGATTCCCTTCACGCTTCCGAAGCGCTCCAGGAGCCTCTGGGCGAGCGTGGCCGAGACGTTCGGCAGCCCCTGCACCAGGAACAACTGTCTGCTGGCCG
>DUGQ01000087.1 GCA_013331315.1 Thermoplasmata archaeon | reverse complement strand
TATCGTTCAACCTGAAGTACAGCTGGATCTTCCCGTCGCGGTCAACCAGGCCGGCGAAGCCCGCCTTGCCATGGACCCTCTTGGCCATCAGTCTGCCCGCGGCGGACACCGACTTCTCGCTCCGGTCCTGTCCTATGTCCGCGAACTCCCTCTTGATGTCGGCCGAGGAGTGCGTACGCTCGTAGCTGTAAGTGCTGTACGGGTCGAACCCCATGGACTTCATCGCCTCGAGGTTCTTCCTCATCTGTGCTCTCAGGTCACTCTCCTGCTCAGGCATTAGGCATCTCCTCTGTGAGGTGTGGTCTCATATCCGGAGGGCGTACTTAAACGTAATCCGCCGCCATCCGCTCCCATGTCCAGTTCACTTTCGTTCACACTCATTCTACTCACCAGAAATCGGTCGAAGCCCGCGCGATTTGAGGCGGGCTTCGCTAGCTCTTCTTCTCAGCCTCTTCGATGGCCGCTAGCAGCTCCTCGATGCGGAAGGGCTTGAGCAAGAAACCTTTCGCCCCCGCCGCGAGCGCCTCCTTCTCGATGTGCAGGTCCGCGCTCCCGAAGAATATCGTCGCCTCGGGGTTGAGCTTCAGTATCTCCTGTGTCGCGCTAACGCCGTCCTTGACAGGCATCCTCTGGTCCATGATTATGACGACGGGTTTCTCCGTCATCTCCCTGTACTTCCGGACCGCCTCCTCCCCGTCGGAGGCGACGTCGATGACTTTGTGCCCGTTGGCTTCGAGAATGTCTCGGTACAGCTCGACGATGAACTTTTCGTCGTCGACAAGGAAGACTGTGGCGATACTACGACCTCCGAATGCCCCCTCTTACGGTAAGCACGATGACAGCAGGAGTCAGCCTGGCTGTTTGCGTGAGCCGCACGTCCAGGTGGGATTATGCTAATTATCCTGTAACTTATATAATGATTTTCCTGATGTCGCAAACGGGAAACCGACCGACTGAGGGCCGTCACGGGGGTCGTAAACCCTTATATAGGAAGACCTGCAATTGAGCCTCTGAGATCCATGGCTAAGAACAAGAAGAACGAGGGGTTCCACTCCGCGGCCGGTCTCATACGTTATTTCGACTCCGAAGACGACAAGGCCCTCAAAGTCAACCCGTGGATAGTGGTGGGCCTCGGTATAGCCACCTCCGCGTTGGTGCTGATTCTCGGCGCTCTCTACCCGACCTGACCATCGCGCACGACCGATCTCCGCGTAGCACAAGGTTGTACATCGTCAGTCCGAAATCCGACGAAATCAATAAATATCATCCCTGCGCTCGCTCGGTCGCTCGAGGCGTCGAACATGGCTAGGTTGCTGACCGTGTTTGGTAGTCTTCATGCGTGATCTCGCATGGCCCAGCCCGGCTTCTCGAGTTGTTGTCGATTCTGTGTCTCACCCCAGCGGAGGCTTTGATACTGGACGCGGCCGCTCCGACACGGGACAACAGCCGAAGGTGTTATCATGACAGCACTCAGGATTGCCGTACCGAACAAGGGCAGACTGAACCAGAGATCGGTCCAGCTGATGAACAGAATAGGATTCGCGGTCCCAGATTCCAACAGCAGGACGCTAATAGCCGAATTCGGCAAGGGAAGGTATCAGATCCTGCTCGCGCGAGCCCAGGACATCCCTGAGTTCGTTGAGATGGGCGTCGCGGACCTCGGAGTAACCGGGCTCGACCTTGTGCTCGAGACTGAAAGGGAGGTCGAGCGGCTGAGGGACCTGGACTATGGGAAATGCAGACTCGTCGTTGCCGTTCCAGACGAGTCCTCTGTCGCAGACGTTAGCGAGATCGAGGACGGGTGCACGGTGGCGACCGCGTTTCCTCGCCTGACAAAGGAGTACTTCGACAAGATAGGGAAGAAGGTCGACATCGCCTCAGTCACAGGGGCGACCGAGGTCACCCCGCAGATCGGGCTGGCGGACGTCATCACCGACCTCACTGAGACAGGCTCCACGCTGAAGCTCAATCACCTGAAGGAAGTCGGCCTAGTGCTGGAATCCGTCGCGGTGCTAATCGCCAATCGCAAATCGCTGGAATCCGCGAGAGGCCGGATCGACGAGGTGGTCAGTGCCATTGACAGTGTCATTGCCGCTTCGAAGAAGAGGTACCTGATGGCAAACGTCCCCAAGGCCACCCTCCCTAACCTCGAGACGCTCATACCTGGTGTGTCCGGGCCGACCATAATGAACATCATAGGACGGGAGGATCTCGTGGCGATACACGCGGTCGTCAGCGAGGAAGCCGTGAACGGGATAATCGCCGTCCTCAAGGAGATCGGCGGGACAGGTATTCTGATAATGCCAATCGAAAGGATGGTACTCTGACAAGAGGAGTTACGATTACGACCGTATGTCATCCGAGGAATTGGACCTGGTTATACGCAGAGGCACGTCCTCGATCGCGTCGGCGTTCGGGGCGGTCCGCCCAATTGTCGGAGCCGTTCGGGCCAAGGGGGACAGAGCGCTTCTGGCGTTCGCGAGGAAGTACGAAGGATTCACTGGAAACTCGGTGAAGGTCCCTGCGAAGGAGATCGAGGCGGCCTTTGACCGTGTTCCGCCGCCCCTGACGAAAGCGCTCAAACTGAGCTTGAAGAGGATCCAGGCCTATCACAGCAGACAGCGCGTTGGAGAGTTCGAGTTCAAGGACTCGTGCGGGACATTCGGACAGAAGGTCGTCCCTCTCGAGAGGGTCGGAATCTACGTCCCGGGCGGGACCGCCGCCTACGCCTCGTCGGTTCTCATGTCCGCGATACCCGCCAAGGTCGCCGGTGTGAACGAGATAGCCATGTGCACGCCATCCAGGAACGGGAAGGTCCAGGACGCGGTGCTTGCGGCGGCGTACTTGGCAGGTGTCGATGAGATATACTCCGTCGGCGGCGCTCAGGCTATCGCCGCCCTTGCGTACGGAACAGAGACCATCAAGCCCGTTCTGAAGATCGTGGGTCCTGGCGGATCCATCGTTAGCGCGGCGAAGGTGGTGGTGCGCCAGGATTGCGAGATAGATTCCGTCGCGGGACCCTCCGAGGTGCTCGTCATAGCCGACGGCGCTGCGAAACCGGAGATCGTCGCAGGAGAGATGGCTGCTCAGCTGGAGCACGACCCTTCCTCAGTGGCGGTGCTGGTGTCCCCTTCCAAGTCGACGATCAATCGAGCCCAGGCGAGCCTCACCCGCATGATCGAGCAGTCTGACAGGAAGAGCGTGATGGAGCGTTCCTCCGCCCGCGGAGCCGTGTTCGTGAAGGNNGCCCCAGAGCACTTGGTAATCGACACGAAGTCCCCGGAGGAGGCACTGTCCTCCGTTCGCAACGCGGGCTCTGTGTTCTTGGGCGCATCTTCTTCCGTCGCCTTCGGAGACTACTGCTCGGGTCCTAACCACGTGCTCCCCACCATGGGGACAGCGAGGGTGCGGTCCGGGCTGTCAGTGTACGACTTTCTGAAGATCCTACCTTATCAGCAGCTGACCGCCAAGGGCGCGGCCACCCTCGCCCCAGCTACTGCGCTGATGGCTGAGGCGGAAGGGTTGCCAAATCACGCCGAGGCCGCGCGGCTGAGATCGAGAGGTGGCCGCTGATGCCTTCGATAGGAGAGTTGAGGAGGACGGCGCTCGAATCGCTCAGCCGCCCATCGTATTCCCTTGCCAGCAGCGACATGCTCTTGCTGAACGACAACGCCAACCTGTTCGGGGTGAACCCCGCCGCTGTAGACGCGGCGGAGAAGTTCGACTTCTCACGGCTCTGGGCTTATCCGAGTGAGAACTCGGACGCACTCAGGACACGCCTCGCCTCGGAGTTCGAAGTCTCACCAAGGGAGATAATAGTCGGGAACGGGTCCGATGAGTTGCTGGACATCGTATGCAAGACGTTCATCAACCCAGGCGATGTCTTCTGTCAGCCCGCCCCGACGTTCAGCATGTACAAGTTCTACGCGAAGGCGAACTTCGCCGTCGTCAAGGAGATCGTACTGCGGGATGACTTCACCCTTCCAGTGGACGAGCTACTGGAGCAGAGGGCGAAACTGACTGCCTTGTGCCAGCCGAACAACCCGACCGCGAATCTGCTGGACGCGGACTCTGTGGGGCGCGTCCTCGCAGAGTCAGAAGGTCTCACTATACTGGATGAGGCTTATTCGGACTTCTGCGATTCGAACATGATGCGGGAGGTCATGTCTTGCGAACGCGCTATCGACATCAGAACTTTCTCCAAAGCGTACGGAATCGCAGGCCTCAGGGCGGGGTTCGCGGTGTCGCGCGAAGAAGTCGTCGATGAGATGAGGCGCGTGCGCACGCCCTTTGGACTCAACACGTTCACCGAGTCAGTGGCGATCGCCGCCCTGGACAACGGCGAATGGGTTCGTGCCCAGGTCCAGGAGATGAAGGTCCAGCGCGAGTACCTTGCCAAGATGATCGAGCCGCTAGGGTTCGGCGTCTATCCGTCAGAGTGCAACTTCCTGTTGTGCAAGTCCCCGATCAGCAGCGAGACACTCGTCAGGGCGATGAGGAAGAACGGAGTGGCCATCCGCGACTGTGGAGCTTATCCTCTGCTACGTGACCACGTCAGAGTGACGATAGGCCCCAGACCGATGATGGAGAAGTTCCTCGAAGTCTTGCGATTGGTCTTGAACGAGGTGTCCTGATGAAGATCACGGTCGCTGACTACGGAGTGGGCAACCTGCACAGCATCACCAAAGGGTTGGAACGGGCCGGTGCGGCGACGGAGGTATCGTCAGACCCCGATGGTCTGGCACGCGCCAGGTGCATAGTCTTTCCCGGTGTCGGCGCTTTCGGGGCAGCGATGGATGTCCTCAGGCCTGCCCTCCCAGCGGTCCGGTCAGCAATCGAATCAGGGGTTCCCACCCTCGGCATATGCCTCGGGATGCAGATACTGTTTGAGGGAAGCGAGGAGTCTCGGGGTGAGGGCGTCTCCGTCATCAAGGGATGTGCTAGGAGGCTTCAGGCGCCGCGGGTACCCCACATGGGATGGAACGCGGTGTCACACAACGGCGATAATCTGTTCGACGGCATCACCTCGGACTCCCAGTTCTACTTCGCCAACTCATACGTGTGTTATCCGACCGAAAAGGTCACAATATCTGAGACCGAATACGGTGAGGTGTTTCCCTCAGCCGTGAGGAAGGGCGCGATCTGTGGGGTTCAGTTCCACCCCGAGAAGAGCAGCGCCCCCGGACTAAGACTACTATCGAACTTCATCAGGATCGCGGAGGAGTTGGCATGAAGGTCATACCGGCGATTGACATCAGAGGCGCAAAGAGCGTGCAGTTGGTGGGCGGCAAGCCCGGGACCGAGCGTGTGGAGATCGAGGACGTCGCAGGATTGGCGAGACAATGGCAGAGCGACGGCGCCGAGATGATACACATCATCGACCTGGACTCCGCCATGGGCGTCGGGAACAACGAGGAGTTGATAGAGAACGTCATCGGTGTTCTCTCCGTCCCTGTCCAGGTCGGAGGCGGTATCCGGACCGCCGCGAAGGTCCACCGGTTGTTCGAGATCGGATGCGAGCGGGTGATAATCGGCACCAGGGCGATCCAGGAGCGCGCCTTCGTGGAGGAGCTGGCGGCTCAGTACTCGGACGGCATCGTGGTCGCCCTCGACTCGGCCTCCGATCAGGTGCTGATCAAGGGGTGGCAGGAGAGCTCCGGAAAGGACATATTCTCCGTGGCCGAGGACCTCCAGAGTCTGTCCATCTGGGGCTTCCTTTACACGAATGTGGATGTTGAGGGGAAGCTTCAGGGTATCAACCCTGCCCCAATCAGCAGGCTGATAAGGTCCACCTCCAAACCCGTCATCGTGTCTGGGGGCATCACGACCAGGGCCGATCTCGAGCTTCTGAGGGGCATGGGGGTCGACTCGGTCGTCGTGGGGATGGCGATATACACGGGCGCAATCAACTTCAGAAAGGTGGCGAGGGAGTTCAGTTGAATTCGGAGGTCGAGAAGCGCTCCGCGAAGGTCTCTCGTGAGACGAGAGAGACCAAGGTGCGGGCTGAAGTGGTCATCGAAGGCAGCGGCGATGTCAAGTGCGAGATCCAGGACGAGTTCCTGAGACACATGGTCGAGACGCTCGGCAGATACTCCGGGGTCGACTTGCGTGTGGAAGCCGTTGGGGATATCGAACACCACCTCGTCGAGGATGTCGCGATAACGCTCGGACGGGCCTACCGGGAAGCCCTCGGAGGCTCGCACATCAGGCGCATAGCCAACGCTGTCGTGCCAATGGACGAGGCGCTCGTCCAGGCGACTGTGGACCTAATTGACCGACCGTTTGTGCACCTCGAGCTCCCAGATCAGATGTACACACATTTCATCAGGTCATTTGCGATGGAGCTCAGGGCGACCATCCACACGGTCGTCGTGAGAGGAGTGGACAGCCACCACATCGTCGAGGCGACGTTCAAAGCATTGGGCCGCGCTCTTGGCGAGGCGATGGCCCCAGCCGAGAAGCTAGTCTCGACGAAATCGTCCGTTAAGTGGGGGGTCGACTGATGACGCTCGCCAAGAGGATCATCCCGTGCTTGGATGTCAAGGACGGCGTCGTCGTCAAAGGCGTATGCTTCAAGGATCTCGCCGAAGTCGGCGACCCGCCTAGCCTGGCGGTGAAGTACCAGGAACAGGGAGCGGACGAGATAGTCTTCCTGGACGTCAACGCCTCTTTGGCGGGCGCGGAGACCCTGCGCTCGGCGGTCCGGAAGACGGCGGAGCAGCTATTCATCCCTCTGACCGTCGGCGGAGGTATCAGAACCTTCGAGGACGTGAGGACCATGCTACGCGTGGGCGCGGACAAGGTCTCGATCAACACCGCCGCCGTTGCAGATCCATCATTGATATCCAAGTGCGCCAAGGCCTTTGGAAGTCAGTGCGTGGTGGTAGCCGTCGACGCGAAGCGGACCGGTGACAGTTGGGAAGTCTACACTCACTCAGGGACGCAACCGTCCGGTCGAGACGCCATCGAGTGGACGAAGGAGGTATGCGAGCTAGGGGCCGGAGAGATACTGCTGACGAGCATGGATTGCGACGGCGTCAAGGGTGGTTACGACCTCTCCCTCACCCGCAGGATAGTGCGCGAGGTCAGCGTTCCGGTGATCGCGTCGGGCGGGTGCGGAAGCATCGACCACATCGTCGAGGTTCTTTCGTCGGGTGAGGCGGACGCTGCTCTGGCCGCGTCGATCTTCCACTACGGGCAGCACACGGTCCGTGACGTGAAGGAAGTGCTCCTGAAAAGCGGGATTCCCGTCAGGAGGTGTGGCTGATGGCCAAGAACCAGCTCATCCCCGTCGTGGCCCAGGACGTGAGGAACAACAACGTGCTCATGGTGGCGTTCACGAACGAAGAGGCGTTGGAGCTGACTAGAACGACAGGGTACATGCATTACTGGAGTCGCTCAAGACAGTGCATATGGAAGAAGGGCGAGACGTCAGGAAACGTCCAGAAGGTCGTCGAACTCATCGAGGACTGCGACGGCGACGCGATCCTGGCCAGGGTGGAGCAGACCGGGGTAGCCTGCCACAATGGAACGTACTCGTGCTTCTACGATGCCCCCCTGCGGCCGGACGACATCATATCCGAGCTATGGCGCGTATTCGACGAGCGCAAGAAGAACCAGTGCGAGTCATCGTACACCTGTAGGCTTCTGAACCACCGCAATCTCCTGTTGAAGAAGATAGCTGAGGAGAGCTCCGAGGTTCTGATTGCCGCCAAGGACAAGAGTCGCAAGGAGATCGTCTACGAGGCGGCCGACCTCGTCTACCACCTCCTCGTACTCCTGTACGACGAGGGCATTCAGATCGAGGAAGTGTACAAGGAATTGGAGGGTCGTAGGAAATGAGGGCGAGGCGGTGTGACTTCCATACTCATACGGTCTTCAGCGACGGGGAGCTGATTCCGATGGAGCTCATCAGAAGGGCGGTCGTCGCGGACCACATGGCGCTCGCGATCACCGATCACGCGTCCTTCTCTGGTATAGACTGGATGGCCGAGCAGATCTCGAAGGATTGCTCCCGGGCGGACGCTTGGGGCATCATTGCGATTCCGGGTGTTGAGATCACGCACGTGCCAGTCAGGTATATCGACGAGTCCGTCAGGCTAGCGAAGAGTCACGGGTCTGAGCTGGTGGTGGTGCACGGGGAGACGCCGGTCGAACCGGTGGAACATGGCACGAACCTGGCCGCGGTATCCAACCCAGAGGTGGACATCCTCGCGCATCCTGGCGCGATAACGGAGGAGGAGGCATCGCTCGCCGCTGAGAACGAGGTCTTCTTGGAAATATCCTGCAGGAAGGGGCATTCCCTGTCCAACGGCCATGTCGCGGCCATGGCGGTGNNTAACACCGACGCTCACTCCCCTGATGACCTCAGCTCGATGGCTCTCGCGACGACCGTCGCCAAGAGCGCGGGACTGGACCCGGAGCAGATTCGGGCAGCCCTTGTCACAAATCCAGAGCACCTGCTGCGTAGGTTGGGCCGTGCCAGCACCCCTTAGTTAATAGGACCGGGCTAAAAGCTTAATAAGCGTGAAATACCGGACCCGCCGATTCGTGTCCGAGGCAAATGATAGTCAGTCTGTCGACTCCGGAGGAACTGCTGTCTCGATTCG
>DUGQ01000012.1 GCA_013331315.1 Thermoplasmata archaeon | reverse complement strand
ATGACGGGGGGCCAGGCCTCGATCACGACGCCTCACGATTACTTCTCGACGACGACGCCGTTCGGCAACAAGGAATACCCGTTCGACCTCGCGGAGATCGCCGTCGCCGCGGGCGCGAACTACGTCGCGAGGTGGACGACGAGGCACGTCCACGAGCTCACGAAGTCTATCAAGACCTCACTCACGAAGAAGGGTTTCAACTTCGTGGAGGTGGTCTCCCAGTGTCCCACGAACTTCGGGAGGAGGAACAAGATGGCGGACCCGGGGGCGCTCCTCGACTGGTTCAAGGAGAGTTCGGTTCGAAGGGACAAGGCCCGCGCCGCGGCGTTGGACCACGTCGACCTCAACCTGGCGGGGCAGATAACCATCGGGGAGTTCGTGAGCAGGGACCGTGAGTGCTACCACGAGCGCAAGGGAGGTGGAAGTCATGGAGATGGGCATTAGGTTCACCGGCTTCGGCGGGCAGGGGGTCATCCTCATGGGAATAGTAATGGCCAGAGCCGCGGCGCTCCACGACCAGCCCGTGGGCGTCGACGGGAAGGTCAAGAGGAAGAGCGCGATCCAGACACAGTCATACGGTCCGTCCGCCCGGGGAGGGCACTCGAAGTGCGACGTGAAGATATCCACGGAGGAGATGCACTACCCGTTCGTGGAGATACCGGACTTCCTCATCGTCATGTCCAGGCAGGCCTACGAGAAGTACATGCACGACGTGAAGCCGGAGACAAAGATCATAATCGACCCGGACCTGATACCCGAGAAGCCCAGCGGGCACGTGTACAGGATACGCGCCACCAAATCGGCCGAGGAGCTGGGGACGAGGGTCGTCGCCAACGTCGTCATGCTCGGGGCGATGAGGGAGATCTCGAGCATAGTCTCGTACGAGGCGCTCGAGAAGGCCATGCTGGAGATCGTCCCCAAGCCGACCTACGACCTAAACAAGAGCGCGCTCAACCTGGGACGCAAGCTGGGCAAAGAGGCCATCCACGGGTCAGAGGACAAGGATTAAGGGCGGCTATGCCGATAGCGACCGACAGGTCGAGGCCATGATTGTGGAGTCAGTTCTGAAGGAGGGCCGCAAGGCGCTCGCCGAGAACGAGGTGAAGCTCCTGCTGAAGGAGTCTGGCATCCCGACGACGGACTTCCAGGTCGTCGGCTCGTACTCAGAGATAGACCAGAAGAAGCTGAAGTTCCCCGTGGTCATCAAGGTGTGCTCTCCCGCCATACTGCACAAGACCGAAGTCGGAGGGGTGGTGCTCGACCTGCAGAAAGACCAGCTCGAGGAGGAGTTCTCCNNCTCCAAGATGAGGAAGCGGTTCGAGAAGGAGCCGATACTCGTGGAGTCGATGCAGGATAGGAGGGTCGAGGTGATCATCGGGCTCATCAACGACCCCACGTTCGGACTGACCATCATGTTCGGGCTGGGCGGTATCTACACGGAGGTCTACAAGGACGTGACGTTCAGGGTGGTCCCGATAAAGAAGGAGGACGCCGAGGAGATGCTGAAGGAGATCAAGGCGGCCCCGATACTGGAAGGCTTCCGCAAGATCAAGGTCGACAGGGACGCCCTCTTGAACCTGCTCTTGAAGGTCTCGGCCCTGGGCGTGAAGTACATGGCCCAGCTCGACCAGATGGACCTGAACCCGGTCTTCGTCAAGGAGAAGGGCGTGGTGGTCGTCGACGCCAAAATGCTTCTGAAGTAGGCGCCTGCAGGAAGGCGCGATGACCAACAATTAAAATAGAGAGACCTCACGTAACGGCTCCGGCGCATCCTGGCTGCTGTTCAGGGGCGTGAGAGGTTCAGTTCAGATGGAAGACGCGAGAGAGGAGGCCGCATCAGGCTACTTCGACTGTACGGATGCCGAGCGCGCGGCGTTCGAGGCGGGCATCAAGATGGGCACGATATACCACCAGTTCGTGGGGGTACCCGTCAGCGCGGAGAGCGCGGAGACCCTCGAGAAGGCCATCGAATCCGGATGCAGCGTCCAGCCGTTCGTCGAGAGCGTCAAGGTGAGCATCGACAGGAAGAAGCTGAAGGACAAGCGCGGCCAGTTCGACTACGTCTCCCTCACGGGGGAGATGCTCAGCGTCGACCTCGTCGTCGCCTACAATGGCACACGCGTCGAGGCGCAGATGAGGTACGTCAGGGAGATGGACTATCCGCTGATGTTCATCAAGCGGGTGGAGAGGCGGTAGTGCGGGGCCGACGGACGCGTACCGGATGATGATTTGACCGAGCATCCAGTGAAGATATATGATATGCATTATATATTTGAAAACACATACCAAGGCCGACATTTCAGGTGGTAGGTGACACCATGGCGAGAGGCATCAAGGTAGGCATAACCGGGCTCCCTGGAGCGGGGAAGACCCAGGCCCTCGTCAAGGTGATCGAGATGCTCGAGGAGGAGGGGCTGATCGTCGGTGGGATGATCACCGAGCCCATAATCGAGAACGGAAAGCGGATCGGCTTCTACGTCATGGACTGGAGAACGAAGAAGAAGGCCGTCTTCGCTCACATAGACACTGAGTCCAAGTTCTACGTGGGCAAGTACGGGGTGAATCTGGAGTCCCTTGACACGGTCGGGGTCGAGGCGCTCGTGGACGCCAGCAAGAACGCCGACGTCATAGTGATCGACGAGGTTGGCAAGATGGAGGTGGAGTCCGAGACGGTTCGTGAAGGCCGTCAAGGACGCCATGGAGATCAGACAAGCCGATGATCCTGACCCTCCACAAGAAGTCCAGGAATCCGCTGCTGCAGGACATACGCCGCAGGGACGACGTGAGGATCCTCGAGGTCACGCCGATCAACAGGAACCTGCTGCCCTACAAGATCATCAAGTTGATGAAGGGCGAGTACCTGTGACACTGGACACGGTACGTGAGGGATCCACGGACCTCCTCGTTCCCAAGGGCCACTGCAAGAAAGGGCCAGGGAGCGACACGGGGGAAGTGTTCTACAACCGTCAGATGGAGTTCGGGAGAGACCTCACCGTCGCGCTCAGTCGTGCAGTGTTCAGTCCAGGGGACAGGGTCCTGGACGGACTCGCGGCGACGGGCGTCCGCGGCATAAGGATCGCGAACGAGGGGATGCCGGGCGCTGCCGTCTTTCTGAACGACAGGAACGAGAAGGCGTTCGATCTGATGAGCAGGAACGTCGCGCTCAACGGCCTTGAGAGCGACGTGGTGCTCTCGTGCAGGGACCTCAGAGCGCTTCTGGCGGAGGAGACTTTCAAGTACATCGACGTCGACCCCTTCGGGACGCCGGTACAGTTCGTCGACATGGCCGTTCAGAGCTGCAGGAACGGGGGAGTCGTCGCCGTGACCGCGACGGACACCGCCCCTCTCTGCGGGACGTACGCCAAGACGGCCGTGAGGAGGTACGGCGCGAAGGCGCAGAGGAACAGCTTCTGTCACGAGACTGGGCTGAGGATTCTGGTGGGTTTCCTGGTGCGCGAAGCGGCGAAGCACGATCGGGGCTGTGTCCCCGTCCTGTGCTATAGCGCCGACCACTACTTCAGATGCCACGTCAGGCTCCACAAGGGCGCAAGAAGGGCCGAGGAAGGGCTGGAGAAGCTGGGATACGTCGTCCACGACCCGGCGACCCTCGAGCGGGAAGTGGTCTTCGAGAGGCCTTCGGGGACGCGGCAGTTCGCCGGTCCGCTCTGGACAGGCGATCTGCACGAGCGCGGCCTCCTGGACGCCGTCAAGCCGACGGACGACCTGGGCTGCTCGGGCCGACTCGAGAAGATGATATCTCTATGGAAGGGCGAGGTGGGGCTCCCGCCGACGCATTNNCGCTTCCAGGGCGGCAACAACGCCGGCCACAGCGTGAAGGTCGGTGAGGAGCTCTTCAAGCTACACCACCTGCCCTCGGGCATACTCCGTCCCCGGAAGCTGGCGGTCATCGGGAACGGGGTCGTCATAGATCCCGGGGTCCTCCTGGATGAGCTGGACGGTCTCGAGAGGAGGGGCAAGAGCGTGAAGAACCTCAGGATAAGCGAGAGGGCTCACGTGATAATGCCCTACCACAAGCTTCTCGACGGCGCGGAGGAGCGCCTCAAGAAGGGCGCCAGGGTGGGCACCACGGGAAGGGGGATAGGCCCCGCCTACTCAGACAAGGTCTCGAGGCTCGGGATAAGAATGGGGGACCTGATCGACGAGGAGCTGCTGGAGGACAGGATCTCGTTCCTCGTGCCCTTGAAGAATAAAATACTAGAAGCGCTCGGGAGCGAATCACGGGTTGACCAGAAAAAGGTGCTCAAGGAATACGCGGACTACGGCCGGCGTCTGAGACCTTTCGTCACCGATACGGGCGCCATCGTGTCCGACGCCGTGAGGTCGAACAAGAGGGTCCTCTTCGAGGGGGCGCAGGGGACGATGCTCGATGTGGAACACGGAACATACCCGTTCGTCACGTCTTCCACCACGGTCAGTGCGAACGCGGCCTCGGGGGCGGGCATACCACCCACGGCCATCGACGACGTGTACGGCGTGGTCAAGGCGTACACGACGCGCGTGGGCGAGGGGCCGTTCCCCACGGAGTTGGAGGACGACGTCGGCAGACGCATGGCCGAGAAGGGCGGGGAGTTTGGCACCACGACTGGCAGGACGAGAAGGTGTGGATGGCTGGACCTGCCCGTGGTCAAGTACGCGCACGCCCTGAACGGCTTCACGGGAATCGCCCTGACGAAGATCGATGTGCTCGGGGGGTTCGACGAGCTGAAGGTGTGTACCCACTACACGGTGGACGGGAGGAAGGTCCCGAGAGTCCCCGCCGACATCAGGCTTCTCGGCAGGTGTGAACCGAGGTATCGCAGATTCGACGGTTGGGAGGACATCGACCCCGACGGGATGGACACGATCCTCAGGAAGGGCTTCTCAGCGCTCCCATCTGAGATGAAGGACTATATCGGGTTCCTGGAGAAGGAGGTCGGGGTCCGCGTCGCGCTTCTCGGACTTGGGCGGAGAAGGGCGGAAGCTCTCGACCTCAGACGGCGCCGATGGTGACCATCTGGCCACGGGCCAGATGCGGCCTGGAACGGGTCACGATCACGCTCGCACACTCTCCCATCATAATTAAATAAGCCCCCAATCATCCTGCCAAAGATGCGTCGGCTTATCATCTGCGAGAAGAGCCATGCCGCGCAGAGGATCGCACTCATCCTCTCAAACGGTTCCTACAAGAGACGTTCCGTCGCGGGAACGCCCGTGCTTCATTTCGAGAAGGATGGCGCCGAGCACTTCGTGCTGGGGCTCAGAGGCCACATCGTTGAGCTTGACTACCCGGACGAGTTCAACGACTGGGAGTCGACGCCGCCCAAGAAGCTCGTCTCCGTGGAGCCGGAGAAGTCCGTCGACCCGTCGGCGAGGAAGATAATGAACGCCTTGGAGGATCTCGCGCGAGGGGCGGACGAGATCGTCGTCGCCACCGATTACGACCGCGAGGGGGAGCTTATCGGGGTCGAGGCGCTGGAGCACATCGAGGTGAAGGCGACCATCAGGAGGGCGAAGTTCAGCGCACTGACCAAGGGGGAGGTCGAGCGGGCGTTCGGGAACCTGGTCGATGTCGACTACAAGCTCGCGACCGGCGCGGAGACGAGGCAGTACATCGACCTCGCTTGGGGGGCCTCGCTCACCCGATTCATGTCGCTGGCCTCGGGACAGCTGGGGAGCGACTTCCTGTCCGTCGGTAGGGTCCAGACACCTACGCTCGCTCTCATCGTCGCGAGGGAGAAGGCGATCCGGGAGTTCGTGCCCACGCCATACTGGCTCGTGACGGCCGACCTCAAGAAGGAGAAGGACTTCGGCGCTTCACACGCGCACGGCAGATTCGACGTGAAGGAGACCGCCCGTGAGGTGGTCGCGAGGGCGAAACGGGCGAATGAGGCGCGGGTGAAGAGCGTCGAGCGGGAGGAGAAGTCGGAGTACCCGCCCCCACCGTTCAACACGACCGTGTTCCTCCTGGAGGCCTCGAAGAGGGGGCTCACGGCCGCCCAGGCGATGAAGATCGCGGAGGACCTCTACACGAACGGATACATATCATACCCCAGGACGGACAACACCGTCTACCCGCACTCGCTCAGCCTCAAGGGGATCCTGGAGAAGTTGCGGAAGTCCGAGTTCGCGGAGGAGGCGGAGGAGATACTGGCTCAGGAGACGATCAGACCCTCCAGGGGCAAGGTGAGCACGACGGACCATCCCCCGATTCATCCGGTCGACGCCGCAACGAAATCCGAGCTCAAAGGAGGGAGGTGGACGGTGTACGAGCTGGTGACCCGACGCTTCCTCGCCACGGTCGCCCCGAACTGCCAGTCGAAGGTCACGAAGGTGGAGCTGGACATCGGGGGGGAACCTTTCAAATCCGATGGCTATGAGATCGTGTCGCCCGGCTGGCGGAAGTACTATCCGTATTACAGAGTCCAGGAGGTCATCCTCCCAGAACTCAACGCGGGGGACTCGGTCGATATCGTCAGGATCCACTCGACGGAGAAGAAGACGCAGCCGCCCCAGAGGTTCTCACAGGGCACGCTGATCCAGGAGATGGAACGACAGGGGCTGGGCACCAAGAGCACGAGACACGAGGCCGTCCAGAAACTGTTCGACAGGCGGTTCGTGAAGGGAGCCAGGGTCGAGCCCACCGAGAGCGGCATAGCGGTCATCTCCGCGCTGGAGGACCACGCGAGGCTGCATGACGAGTACAAGATAACCGACCCAAAGATGACCTCGCACCTGGAGTTGGAGATGGACCTCATCGCCAGGGGAGAGCGAGAACAGCCAGACGTGCTCGAGGAGAGCCAGGCGATGTTGGAGGACATAATCGACGTCCTGGAGCGCAACAAGAAGGAGATAGGGGACGACATCCGAAAGGCCCTCAGGAAGCAGAGGTCTCTGGGCAAGTGCCCGAAGTGCGAGGCCGGCGAGATCGTGGAGATCAGGATGAGGGGCGGGGACACCTTCGCCGGATGCTCCCAGTATCCCGAATGCAGCAACACCTACCCGCTCCCCAAGGGGGAGCCCGTCCACCCCGCCCACGGG
>DUGQ01000195.1 GCA_013331315.1 Thermoplasmata archaeon | reverse complement strand
GGGCGGCCTCGGGGGGCGTCTCCTCCTTGAAGTCCTCGACGGGCTTCGTCGTGTACACGCCGCACTTCATGCAGTAGAAAGTCACGAACATCTCGTCCTGGTCGTCCGCCTTGAGCTCCTTACCGCACATCCTGCAGTTGGCCCTCATCTCATGTAGTTTCATCGATTCCACTTCTCGCAGGCTTGCCGACAGTCAGTCGTGAGCTATAGTCTTTTCCGAGGCCGACCGGGTCATCTGGCCGACATTATCTTGAGTATCGCCTCCGCGGGCGCCCCGTCGCTCTCCTCGAGCGCTTGCCGGGCCTCCTTCGCCGAGCATCCTGTCTGGGACATCACGAGTTGGACGTCCTCCTCAGGCACGCCGCCCTCCTCGGCGGCCGCGCCTGACCCGCGCTCCCGCTCCTCCGGAGTCCCGAGGATCTGGAAGGTCGTCTGTCCCTGCATCGTCACCTTCGTCACCGCGGCGTCTTTGAAGAATATCTCCTTGGACCTGGTCCTGATGACGACCTCCTCGACGTCCTTCATCTCCTCCTGGGCGATGCCCATCCTCCTCATCGCGGCCTGCATCTGCTTCGGATTCATCCTCCCGCCTGGAAACATAATCTGGCACCTTCCACAGTGGATACGCACCCTAGTGAACCGAGGCGTCCGATAAAAGGGTTTCTCCGCAGGGAAGAAATAACCGGGGCCGGGATACTAACCCGGGTGCTCATGTCGACGGAAGGGCAGGCGGGGGAGCCCGCAGCGGCTCCCAGAGTCAGGACATCAACGGTGGTCGTGGCGCTGCTGTTGATTGCGTTGTTGCTGGTCTCGGCGCTCGCGGTGGTGTTCTATGTCCAGGCACAGGACTTCAGGGGGGCGAAGTACAGGGCGCAGTATACGCTCGTCATGGAGATCTATGATTCGATACCGTCTCTGAACGAGTCTCTGGAGGACGTGGTCGACGACGTCCTCGACAACGGCTTCAGACGCTCAGCCGCGGCCTACGCCCAGGCGACGGCGGAAGCGATATCTGGCGCGTGCCACTCGATCGAGGTGATGTACCCTTCCGATGAGGACAAGGCGGTCACGTTCGCCTCCCTCGCGGCGGCCTTCGCCTCGCTCGCGGACACCGCCGAGACGGCGTACGACCAGCTGACCGACCCGACCCCGGACGTGAGCCAGCCCGTGGAGGAGGCTCTTGTCGAGTCCGCCACCGTCATCATGCAGATACGTTCGCTCGTGTACGAAGGCGTCGATCCCGAGGTGCCGTTGGAGGACGTGTCGTACGACCTGCTCGACCGCATGAACCTAGTGTCACTCGCCTCGGCCGCCGAGGCACTGGACGCCGCGCAGCCGTGACCGTGACGCTGAGCATCAAGAGTGAAAACGCGAAGCGAACGTTTTAAACCTCATCAGCCAATTGATGCTATATCTCCGAGTATCAGGACGGGTGCTGAGACATGGCCAACGAGAAGGACCTAATGGATGCCCAGGAAGCCCTTGCGGCTGGGGATTTCGAACGTGCCTACAGCAGATTCAACAAGGTCGTGAAGGCGGACCCGAAGAACGCTGACGCCCATTTCGGCAGAGCCGAGGCCGCCTTGGGCGTGCCGAAGGTGTCTGCGGAGGACGTCCAGGAGAGCTACAAGAAGGCCGTCGAGCTGGACCCGAAGAACCCGATATACCAGTCGTCCTACGCGTCGTACCTGGTGGAGATTGGCAGGTTCAACGAGGCGGAGGCCGCCTACAACAAGGCGGCGGAGCTTGACCCCGACAACGCGAGGTACTACTACTCCGAGTTCGGCATGGAGTACGTGCTGCGCGCGCCCATCGTCATGGAGAAGTTCTTGGACGAGAAGACGAGGGATATGATCATGGTCAAGGGTCTGAAGTACCTCCTCAAGGCGGTCGGAATGAACGAGGAGGACGCCAAGCGCCTCCTGCAGTGAAGACGGCTCCTCATACCCTCGGCAGAAACGTCTCGCGCTTGTGAGAGCATCTCGCGCAGACCCCGGTCTCGCGGTCCGCGCACGACACGCAGATGAGTCTTCCACAGATGATGCAGGTAGTGGTCGCGGGCTTTCCGCATATGTCGCAAATGCCTACCATCGCCATTTCGAACGCCAATAAGCACGGGACCTGCACATAAAACCTTTCTTGGGCCGTAGGTCAGATGAGCCTCAGCCACGAGAGCGCCTCGACCACTCCGGCCCAGCTCTCCCCATCCACCGCGTGCGACGCCACGCGCTTGGTCGATTCCGGCGCGTTGCCCACCGCGACCCCCCACCCGCAGCTCTGCAACATCCTCTCGTCGTTCTCGGAGTCCCCGATAGCTGCCATGTCGTCGACGCATATCCCCGCGATCTCGCAGGCCTTCTCGAGGCCGACGTACTTGTCCATACCACGCTGCATGATGTGTATCGCCCAGCCAGTGCTCTGGACATCCACGTCGAAGCCCTCGACTAGCCTGCGGACCTCCTCCAGGCTCGTCTCCTGCTTTATGCCCACCTCGGTCTCCCTCCACCTGTCCGTGAAGAGCTTCTCGACGGGCATCTTGGATACCAGATGATCGTAAGCCATCCTCGGCGTCTCGGGGCTCGCGAGTGTCCAGACACGCTGCTTGTGACAGACGATTCCCCCGTTCTCGGCTATGATCGGACCGTCGAAGCCCAGGTACACGCCCAGCGAGTACGCGATCGGGAGCACGTTTCCGCTCGCGAGCATGACGGGCACGCCCGAGTCGTTCACGTTCCTGAGGGCGGCTATGACGTCCACACCGATCCTGCGGGACGAGTCCGAGAGCGTCCCGTCGATGTCTACCACGACACCTCTGACGTCCCCAGGGTCTGGCCGCCCCTTCCTCTCACTTGTCGTCAAGTGCTCTCAGCTCGCCAAGGGTAGTGATCCTCTCGGCAAAAGCATTGTGTTTGTGTATGGACTCCTCGCTCTCGCTCCTGACGGTCACGTGCACGGAGCCGTCCAGGTCACCGTACCTTTGGAGTATCTTGCCGAGTATGTCCCTCACGACATCCTCGACGAACTTAGGGTTCTCGTGGGCGTTCAGCACGACCTTCGCCTCATCGTCCCTCTTCAGGATGCCATAAGTGGGGCTGCTGAGCGAGCTCTCGANNGCAAAAGCATTGTGCTTGTGGATCGACTCCTCGCTCTCGCTCCTGACGGTCACGTGTACCGAGTCGTCCAAGTCTCCGTACCTGTCCAGGACCTTCCCGAGTATGTCCCTGACGACGTCCTCGACGAACTTCGGGTTCCTGTGGGCCTGCATGACCACGCTCGCCTCGTCGTCCCTCTTGAGTATGCCGTATGTCGGGCTGCTAAGGGAGCTCTCGACTATGCCTATCAGGTCGTCGGCCTCTATGTCCACGTGCTCCGGGACCTCCATCATGAGCGTCGTCCTGTTCCTCTGATTGTGAGTTATCATCGGCATGGATGCCGTGGCCTTTCCCAGCTCGGGATTGTCCGCGCTCATCCTCTGCCTCACGGTCTCCATCGCGCAAGGGCACGCCGTCATGCCGTCGACCTCGACGCCTATCAGCTTCATGAGCCCGTTCCCGCGCCTGGCCGTAGCCCTCGCGACGAGCTTGAACGGTTCGAGCGTCTTCCTGCCTCCCTCGGTCGTGCGCTCGAGGAAGTAGTCGGCCACCATGTTCACCTCGCCGTAGCTGGCGTACTCGTGCCTGTCCAGAAGCTCCCTGCAGATCTTCCCCGCGAGCTCCTCGAGGCTACCGACCCTGGTCCTCACGCTCTCGTCGATCATCTCGGTGAGGATCTCGACGTTCCTCGACATGTGCGACCCCTTCTGTGTCGACGGCAGGTCGACGAAGACGTCTATCACCGCCGTTATGTTGTTGTCCCTTTCGTGACGGTGGACGACGATGGGCTTCTTCACGCCGGTGATGCCGACCCTGGTCAACCTGAAGCCGTTCTCCACTCTGCGGTTCTGCACGTCCAGATGTCTCACCCGTGTACGATCCCTGGTAATCTGGGGCGGATAATAATCGGTGACTGATTTACCATCCCGACGGTAGCATGGTGGCGTATTATAGCTACTCGTATCGCTGGCATCTGTAGCAGTAATACCTGTTGTATTCTGGGATGTATTCCAGAGGTCCCCCGCAGCTCGGGCATGTTCTCCCTGGAGTCGGCGGCGGGACGGGCGCCACGGCTCCCTGCGAGGCGGTCGCCGCGGCCATGGGCGTCGCCAGCCTCCTCGCCTCGTCCTTGATCGCCATGAGCTGGAAGGCGGCGCCGAATATGATCGTCGCGAACATGATGACCACGACGGCGGTCATGTCGAGCCAGTCGAGCCACAGTAACGCGAGCCCGACGAGCATCCCCCCGATGCCTGCGGTGACTATGCCCAGGGCCTGCTCTATGAAGACGATGGTTATGATCAGCGCGAGGCCCGCCACCACGAGAGCGATTATCAGGTAGTCGTCTCCTAGAATCTCGTCGACGACGAAGAACGCGAACAGCCCGGCGATGACCCCCAGGCCGACCTCCGCCAGGTATATGAACACGAAGCTGCCGATTATCGCGCACAGCATCGACACGAATAGCCCGACGAGAATCCCTCCGACGGCGGTCCCGATGACGAACCCGAACAGCCCCCCGATGATCGCCCCTATGAACGACATCAGGTGTCTCCAGACGATCCTGCCGGCGAACGCGATTATGAAGCCGACTATCAGGAGGACGGCGAATATCAGCACCCCGTACTCGCTGTACTCGCTCCCCTCGAATCCTGGTGGGCCCTGGACCATGCCTTCCCTTCCTCTGGGTGATGGAATGAATGCCGCTCCTTTTAAAGCTTGGTAGCGTGGAATCGCGGGCTGGCCAGAGCCCAATGTCTAATTACGGCAGACGTCAATGCGCCAGGTGGATGATATGCGGGGTTGACGAGGCGGGAAGGGGGCCTGTGATAGGCCCGCTCGTGGTCTGCGGGGTCGCGGTCGAGGACGACTCGCGTCTCAGGGAGTTGGGCGTGAGGGACTCCAAGAGTATCACGAGGAAGCGCAGGGAGGAGTTGGCGCCAAGGATCTTCGAGGTCTCCTCCGTAGAGGTCCTCGAGCTGCCCGCCGAGGAGATCGACTCGATGAGGTCGCGCATGACGATGAACGAGATAGAGGCCGTCCTGTTCGCGAGGATAGTCGACAAGCTCTCCCCTGAGATCGCGTACCTGGATGCGGCGGACGCGAGCGAGGAGCGTTTCTCGAGGCTGGTGGCCTCGTGCATGACCTGCGGCGCGAGGACGGTCTCGCGTCACAAGGCGGACGAGGAGTTCCCGGTCGTCTCGGCCGCGTCGATCATCGCGAAGGTCACAAGGGACAGGCGGCTGGAGCTGATTCAGGAGGAGCTCGGCGAGCCAATCGGCTCGGGATACACCTCAGACCCGCTCACGCGTTCCTTCCTGCAAGGCTGGCTCGAGCGCGAGCGCACGCTCCCCCCGCATGTGCGGCGCTCCTGGGAGACATCCCAAAAGCTAATGACCATGAACGAAATCAGGAGGCTGGATTCGTTCGAGGGATGAGTTTGGTCGAGCAGCTCCTGAGAGAGGCGATAGACAAGTTCAACGTCAAGGTCAAGGAAGATCCCGAGCTGGCAAAGGAGCTCCAGGGCGTGAAGAAGGTCATCCAGGTCGAGGTGGAGGACGGCGACTGGTATCATTTCACCCTCAGCGACGGCGCGGTCGACGACCTCAACAAGGGCGAGGCCCAGGCGACGCCCGACATCAGGGTCATCGCGAGCACCGAGACCCTCACCAAGCTTTGGACCAAGGAGCTGCGCGTGATGAAGGCCTTCGTTACCAAGAAGCTGCAGGTGAAGGGGTCGATGGAGGACCTCCTGAGGCTCAGGCGCTTCTTCTGACCCAGGCTCTCACGCTAAGACGGATACTTTTAACTAGATAGTCACCATTAGTCGCCCCTAGCGGGGTGGGGTAGCTTGGAAATCCCATCAGGCTCATAACCTGAAGATCGTTGGTTCAAATCCAACCCCCGCTACTCTTCTTGTCAAACGGCGCGTGCACGCGCGGTATTCTGAGAAATCATGATATATCCCTAAGCCCACGTACCTGAGCGTGACCACTCACGGCTCTTGCGGGGATAACCGGAACAAGAAGCGGCTCTGCCCCGTGTGTCTGTACTGGGATCCTCGACCCGAGGAGATGGCGGGCCCAGGCGTGGGATACTGCACCGAGCGGGACATTGTCACGCTGATCAGGTGCGAGTGCGAGCACTTCGAGGAGGCGACGAGGTCCAAGGTCGACGCCCGCAACAGGGAGCTATACGGCCAGATAGAGGACGAGGATGAGGAGGAGGAGGACTAGGTCTGGACCCCCTCCTCTGCAAAACCCTTAAGTCGCTCCAACCTCGTCACCCGGTGTATCCGGTGGGATTCTGATGAAGGCAGTAGTATTGGCCGCTGGCGAGGGCATGAGGCTCAGGCCTCTCACGACATCCGAGCCGAAGGTCATGATCCCTGTCGCCAACCGCCCGATCCTCGAGTACGTCGTGGACGCGCTGGTGAAGAACGACGTCCACGAGATAGTCATGGTCGTCGGCTACCGTAAGGAGCGGATCATGTCCCACTTCGAGGACGGCAGGAAGTTCGGCGCGAAGATAGAGTATGTCGTCCAGGACAAGCAGCTGGGCAACGGGCACGCCCTGCTGAGCGCGCGGGACCGGGTCTCCGGGAACTTCCTCGCGTTGGCGGGGGACAACATAGTGGACGCCCGGGCCGTGGGAGACCTCCTGCGGTCTTCGTCGTGCCCGAGCGCTCTCGTCGTGGAGAGCGAGAACCCGTCCAAGTACGGCGTCGTCACGATCGAGAAGGGCGCGATCAGGAACGTCGTCGAGAAGCCGGTGGACCTCGTGTCCAACATCATACTCACGGGCCTGTTCTGCCTCAAGGACTCGATATTCAGGACCATCGAGGAGTGCATTTCGAACGGCGAGTACGGCCTCAGCCACGCCTTCAGGGCCACTCTGGGCGAGTCGGGCATCAAGCCTGTCTTCTCGGACGGTCTCTGGATAGACGCCGTCTACCCCTGGGACCTCCTGGAACTGAACGCGGCCGCGCTCGAGAACGCCGCCATAAGGACGGCCGGGAAGATCGAGAAGAACGTCAACCTCGCAGGGCCCGTGGGGATTGGCGAGGAGACCGTCGTCCGGGCCGGGACGACGATATACGGCCCGGTCATAATCGGCGAAGGGTGCGATATCGGCCCGAACGTGACGATATTCCCGTCGACTAGCATAAGCGACAACGTCACGATCGAGCCGTACACGGTCGTCAAGAACAGCATACTGATGAGCAACTGCAACGTGGCGGCGCACTCGTACCTGTCCCAGAGCGTCCTGGGGTACGGCGTGAGGAGCAAGTCGCACCTGATGTGCGCTGGCTCCGAGGCCTTCGTCAGCATAGGTGACGAGTTCTTCAAGGTGCCGCACATGGGATGCATAGTCGGCGAGGACACGGAGTTCGGGACGGGCGTCGTCGTCGAGCCCGGGACCGTGGTGGGTGCCGGGTGCAAGGTGTCGAGCGGCTCGAAGATCATGCGCAACCTGCCCAACAGGGCGCTTGTCATGTAGGTGAGAACCTCAGATGTGCGGGATCGTCGGGTATGTCGGCGGGAAGAAGGCGCAGCCAATACTGGTGGACTCCCTCAAGCGCCTGGAGTACCGGGGCTACGACTCCGCGGGGCTCGCGGTCGTGGGAGACGGCATCCAGCTGTTCAAGACCAAGGGCGAGATAGCGGTCCTTGAGGGGAGCATGCCCGACATGGAGGGCACGGTGGGGATAGCCCATACCCGTTGGGCGACCCAGGGGAAGCCGACCTCGGAGAACGCGCACCCGTTCGACGGCTGCAGCGGCCAGGTCGCTATCGTCCACAACGGCATTATCAGCAACTTCATCGAGCTGCGCGACTCGCTGATCGAGGACGGACACGAGTTCAGCTCGGATACGGATACTGAGGTGTTCGCCCATCTGGTGGAGGGCGAGCTGGGCGAGGGCGGGCTCATGGAGGCCGTGCGGTCGGCCCTACACAAGGTCGAGGGCACGTACGCGTTCGCGGTCGTCGCGAACGGCAAGGACGAGGTCGTCGCCGCGCGTAACGAGAGCCCATTGGTGATCGGTCTCGGGAACGGGGAGAACTTCCTGGCGAGCGACGTCACCGCCCTGTTGAAGTACACGAACAAGGTGGTCTACCTCATGGACGGCGAGGTGGTACGCATCACGAAGGACTCGGTGACGATCGTCGACCGTGACGGCGCCGCCGTCCAGCGCGAACCGCACAGGATCGAGTGGTCCCTCGAGGACGCGGAGAAGGGAGGCTATCCTCACTTCATGTTGAAGGAGATCTTCGAGCAGCCAAGCGCGATCCACGAGTCGCTCCTCGGGAGGATAGACTCGATCGATTCCGAGGAACCCTTCTTCCAGGGGCAGATGTTCTCGAGCGTCAAGGTGGTCGCCTGCGGGACATCCTACCACGCCGGGCTCGTGGGGAAATACATCATCGAGGAGCTCTCCGGCATCCCGGCGACCGTTCAGATATCGTCGGAGTACAGGTACTCGAGCGCCGCCAAGGAGACCCCACTCGTGGTGCTGGTGACCCAGAGCGGCGAGACCCTCGACACCATCGCCGCCGCCCGAGAGGCGAGGAAGCGCGGTAACAAGACGGTCGCGATCGTCAACGTGATGGGGTCCGCGATAACCCGAGAGGTGGACCATGTGATATACACGCGCGCCGGACCCGAGATCGGCGT
>DUGQ01000196.1 GCA_013331315.1 Thermoplasmata archaeon | reverse complement strand
GGATATCGATCGCCTCAGCTCGGTCGTACGTCCGCGAGCAGGAGAAGGCGGGCATGTACACCAAGCAGGTCTCGGACGAGATCTGCGACCTTCTGGACCGATGGTCGAAATACAGATAGAGCCTCAGCACGCTTCTTCTGCCTTCTCAGCGTTGAGGGCGCTCTCCTCGTTCAAGGAAATGAAGAATGGCTGCGGGGGCACCGCAGCCTCGAAGTGATTTCTACGCTCAGTCGAGGTCTATCTCGGCGACATACGCCTGACAGAAGGTGAACACGAACTCGTCCCACCAGGTGTCGACCACGAAGGCCATGCCGTAGTAGAGCGTGTTGCCCGTAGGCTCAGCGTCCTCGTAGTCCTCGAACCCGTAGGCCGGGTTCAGGTACTCGAAGCTCCAGGTGAACATCACGCTCATGCCTGAGGTCCTCAGGATGCCTCCGCCGGGTGTCGTCATGTGGTTCTCGTACACGACGACCTCGTCGACTCCGCCGGCGACCGCGCCGGCCAGTCCCGCCAGCTCTGGTATGTTCTCAGCGAGCGCCGCGGCGTACAGGCCCAGGTCGATGAACGGTATCTGCTCGCCCGAGTACGTCGGGATCCTCGGCGTCTGCGACTCCGCGGACGATATCGCTCCTCTGTAGCTGCCCTCATCCAGGTAGCCTCCATTGATGAGCTCGTGGGCCAACGCGTCGATGTCCGAGACCAGGTTCGTGACCGGCTCTCCCAGTTGGAAGAAGGAGAGCGTGCAGTCAGCGAAGTACTCGAGCCCCTGCCCCGTCGGCGAGGCCAAGTTCGAGTAGTACTCGACATACGAGTCGACAATCGCTTTTCCGATGTCTTCGATAGACGGCCTGGGAGACTTCGTCATCTCGGCCAGGAACAGGTCGTAGGCCATCCCGTCCACAGGCACCAAGTTGATGGACGCGAACATGTAGTCCGCGATGTTCCTGTTCTCGTAGATGACCTCTATCATCCCGTTGAGGCAGGCGTCGTATCCCAGGATGGTGATCTTGAAATCAGGGTCGATATCCTCTCGGATCTCCTCCTGTGCGGCCTCAAGAGCGTCGGCGGTCTCAGGCGTCGTGAGCCTGGAGTACCATCCAAGGTCGTTTATCACGGTAGTGTCGTCCCAGCATACTCCTCTCCAGCCGCCGCCATGGTCCCACAGCACGAGCATGTAGTGGTCCGCGGGCGAGTACGTCACAGCGGTCACCACGAAGTTCGTGAGCGTGTTCCCGTCGCCCATGTCGAGCTCGCCTGGGCAGCTCCCGCCAGTGACTTCATGGCAGTCACAGGTGTGGGTTCCGGCATCGATGTCGACATGGTCTGAGCCTTCCTCGACGACGTACCAATGCGTTCCCTCGAGAAGCTCGAAGGTGTCCATCAGCACGACTATCGTAACGTCGTTCTTGGACCCTACCTTCTCCATCTCCTCGAGGTCCGACAATGCGTACGGCTCGAGGTTGTTGTCACCACAGATGTACACCATCACGGTCCATGATCCGGACTCGTCCTCGGCGACATCTCTGTTCTCGGCAAACACCGCGGAGCCCACGAACGCGAACGCCGTGGATATCAGCATGCTTGCCGCAATCAGGCTAGCTAATGATCTCCTCATTGTTCTTCCCCCCGTCTACATCATCCATCAGTCCGCGCTTGATTCTCAATTATGACTGACTCGGGTTGATTTGAGTCATTGCTATAAAAGTGTTGTGTGAGTCCGCATACCACGTTCTGCCCGGTCTACCTGGCCCTATACACCGCCCTCCCTTCGTGGTCCGTCGGTCTGCCCAGCCGAGGTGTCGCCGTCAGGTGGAAAGTTCATTCCTCTGGATTAGGAATAGTTATATCTCAGGTATGGGTTTGAGGGCAGTAACCCCGTTCGCGAAGTTAGTGACTTCCCAGACTTGGAGATGCAGGCAATGATATTCGAGAAGATAGCCAACGCCGTCGTCCGCCACCACCTGAAGATACTCGCCATCTGGGCGATAATCCTGTTCTATGCGGTCCCAGCGGTATTGAAGGTGAACGACGTCCTGGTGTACCAGGAGGCCGAGATGGTAGCGGGCGACATAGAGTCGTTGACCGCCCAGGAGATCATCGACGAGCAATTCCCGACCTCCCTGGCAAACAGCACTCTCATGGTCGTGGCCATCGGACCGGACATGACTTCTGAAGAGGCTAGGGATTTCTGTTTCGATGTCGAGAGCAGAGTCGGGGGACCCGACGGTATGGCCTATCTCACTGATTTCGCATCGGTCTACTCTGTGTACCGGGACGTTACCACTGGAGCCATACTCGAGATTGGCCCGATGATCCATGAGACCGAAGCCCTGGTCAACTCCACCGCGTTTCTCCTCTATGGGATTCCCTCCGTCCATCTCAACAACTGGGTCTACATGACTGACCCGGGTGCCAGTGTGGCGGAACGGGACGCCGTCGCGTACGCTCTCACGATTGGCACGCTGGAAGTGCTGCTCGCCGAAGAGGACCCGTCGATGGCACAGGCGGCGTATCAGTACTACTCCTTGTTCGCTGGCATGTGGAACTCGACGTCGTCGAACACGACCCTCGTCCCTGACCCTGAGGCGCGCGCAGAGTACTCGATAGGGTCGGCGGCACCGCAGTTCGTGGTCGCCCTGCCCTACCCGGACGACCAGAAGGCGATGATGCTCGCCGTGGTCGACGCCTTCGACCTCGGGACGTTCTCTAACGCTAGTCTGATACACTCGTTCACGATCGGCACGGTGGCGTTCTACGCCGGTATCGAGGACATGGCCTTCATGGAGGGCGTCTACGCCCTCGGGCCGGATTACACGCTCGCCGAGAGCGCTGCAATGGCGGACGAGATCGTCAGAACGAGAACCGCGTCCGAGTACCCCGTTGCAATGCCCTCGGAGTACCTCTCAAGTTTCATCAGCTCCGACAACACCACGACCCTGGTCGTGCTGAGCTTCTCCAAGAGCTCCAACTACATGGTGGGCGACACCAAGCCCATAGTCGACAACGTCGAGCTGTTGAGGTCGATAGTCGCAGATGCGAAGGCCGCGCACCTCTCGGACTCGTACAACCTGTACGTGACGGGCGATGCCGCTCTCACGGCGGACATGGAATCCTCGATGCTCGACGACCTGATGCTGATCGAGCCCATCACGATCGCGCTCATCATCGTCCTCATGGGGTTCTTCTTCAGGTCCGTGGTCGCCCAGTTCCTGCCCCTGGGCAGCGTCATGGTGGCCCTCGGGGTCAGCCAGGCTGTGGTGTTCATGGTCGGCTCGCTTGTCGCGGACATCCACTACACCGTCGTGACGATGCTCTTCAGCATCCTCATGGGCGTCGGGACGGACTACGCCATATTCATCGTTGCGAGGTACCGCGAGGAGAGGATCAAGGGGCGCAACAAGGTCGAGGCCGTGAGGACTTCAGTGACCTGGGCCGGCGAGAGCATCACGACCAGCGGGGCGACGGTGATGATATCGTTCTTCGCGCTCGGAATCGCGGACTTCTCGATGATCCGCACCATGGGCCTAGTCCTCGGGATGGCCGTGGGGATATCCATACTCGTGGCGTTGACCCTAGTGCCTTCGCTCCTCCTGATATTCGGGAACAGGATATTCTGGCCGACGACAAAGAACCGGTGGAAGGAATACGCCAGCAAGGTCATGGAGAAGAGGATGAGAGGAGACCACGGCTACTTCTACAAGGCCGCGGACTACTCCATCCGACACGCCAAGGCGGTGATCGCAGTCGCGCTGCTGATATCGATTCCCACGACCTATGTGTTCGTGACCGCCGAGACCAGTTTCGATTTCATCGAGGGCATGGGGTCCGGGTCGGAGAGCAGCAAAGGCATCGTGGAGATGACCGATGCGTTCGGGGCCGGGAGGATAATGCCTACCCAGATCGTGGCGGTGATGCAGGATCCCGTCTACCTGAACGGCAGCTTCGACGTCGACGCCTTGGATTCCATACACGACTTCACGCTGGAGATTGCGGCCGTTGGCAATGTCAAGCAGGTGAACGGACCGACCAATCCCAACGGCGCCCCAATCGACTACAGGAACCTCAGCTCGCTCCCCGCGGAGGCGAGGGCCAGCGTGGAGATGTCCATGCTCCAGAGCGTCGGGCTCGACGGCCGGACGGTCTTGATCACCGTGGTCCTCGTGGAAGGGCCGATGGCCCCTGACTCTTTGGACACCGTCTCGGAGCTGAGAGCTCTGGTGGCCGAGTTCAAGGCCGGGGACCCGCTCATGGCCGAGTCCGAGGTCCTGGTCGGCGGCGCGACCGCGGTCATCTACGACCTGAAGCTCGACTTGGACGAGCAGTTCAGGACGATGGAGATCCTTGTCGTGATTGGCATCTTCATAGTCCTGCTCGTGGTCCTCGGGGCCGTACTCATATCGCTCTTCGCAATCCTGTCGATAATGCTCAGCATCTCGTGGGCCTTCGCTGCAACCGTCGCCCTGTTCGGGTACGGGCTCGGCGCGCCGATCCTGTGGATCATCCCGCTGATACTCTTCATAATGCTGATGGGCATAGGCATGGACTATAACGTCTTCATCCTCACGAGGATCCGTGAGGAGATCCACAAGGGCCGGTCGGACAAGGAGGCGATACTCGAGTCGCTCGATTGGACCGGAGGCATAATCACTGCCCTGGCGATAATAATGGGCTCTGCCTTCAGCGCCATGATGATTTCCAGCACCATGATGTTGAAGGAGATCGGGTTCGCGCTCGCCTTCGCGATAATGCTCGACGCGATGATCGTCAGGACCTACTTCGTGCCGGCGATGATGACTCTCCTCGGCAGACGGGCTTGGTGGGCTCCCGGAAGACTTCAGAGAGAGCGTAGGGAGCGACGTCTTCGCTCCGTCCGTGAGGCACGAGCCACATGTACTGACCCAGTCATCTCATGTCAAGGCATATATAGCACTACCGGTCTAGGGTTTATGTACGCGAGAGTAAACCTTGCGCGCGTCTGCGTGAGGACTCCAAGAAACCATTTCGGTAGGGTCTATAGACAAGGGGGG
>DUGQ01000022.1 GCA_013331315.1 Thermoplasmata archaeon | reverse complement strand
GGTACATAGCGCTGAACGGGACGGTGGTCCTAGACAGAGAAAGCGCGAAATCAGCCCTTGGCCTTTCCGACTCCGAGTTCGACGATTTCGATTCTTGGTGGGCTTCGAACGAGTATGGTGTCGAGCTGATGTGGAGAGACTGGTTGGATTACGAGGCCTCGAACGAGAGGCTCGCCACCTACAACATGTACGAGTATGACCTCACGTTCGTGTACTTCGACATCGAGGCGTCCACCTTCTACGGCGAGCAGGTCATGCTCGAGCTGGAGACCGTCAGCTGGGGAATGGAGACGCTGATGACGCGTTGGCTCCACGAGGCGTTCATGCCGACCGAGTGGTACATGGAAGACATGGACCTGTATGCGAACATCTTCCCGGACAGCGCCGAGATATACTTCGACGCCGCGGTCGGATACGCGTTGACGGCGTCGGAATCGCTCGTTGACGGGACACCATGCTGGACATGGCAGGCGATGTTGCAGGACTACAGGGAATCGTCGCCCGAGTACCCAATCTCCGATTTCGACCCGTACGCTGACCAGGAATACCTCAACAGGTATCCCGGCAACGATTGGTATCACGAGATGATGCCGTATGATTTCACCCCAGGCTCGTGGAATCTATCCGCGGGCGAGACCCTCACGTTCGAGTGGCCCGCTGACGAGGTCCTGTTCTTCGTCGATGACGCGAACAACTCAGGGACGGGGATTGTCGACGGCGCGCTGGACTTCTGGAGCACTATGACCGTGGACTACTCCGAACCGATGCCGTCGGATTCGCCCGACAAGGTCGTAGTGAACCAGGACGAGAGATGGATGAGTTTCACGGGGCCGTTCGACATGTGGTCGTGGTCCAGGGACCAGACTGCCCACTCGTATCTGGCCAGTGAGTGGGGCCGGCTCGGCATGCTTCCCTATGGCGTACCGTTTATCGAGTTCAGGGCGACCGGCGAGGTCAACACGCCGCCTCTCGCCCGAGTGTTCGCCGATCCGCTGGTCGGAAGTGTCGAAACTGTGTTCACCTTTGACGCGAGATCCTCGTCCGACCCTGAGGACCCATCGACGTCCCTCCTTGCCAGATGGGACTTGCAGTCTGATGGCGTCTGGGATACACCGTACTCGACCGAGAAGCTTCTCGAACGCGTCTTCTCTGATGACGGCGTCCACGTCGTTACAGTGCAGATCATGGACAGTGGCGGCTTGACCGACGAGGCGAGTGTCAGCGTCGAGGTAATCGACCTCAGGTCGTGGGGCACACCGACTCTCTTGGAGTTCGACGACGTGGGGAACGCATGGAGTCCGATGGTGGACATCAACTCAGATGGGAAGGCCATTTCCGTTTGGAGTCAATTCGACGGCGCGTATGACAGGATAATGGCGGACCGGTACTACCCCAATACTGGCTGGAGCGGAGCAGAGGTCATAGGGACCAACAGCAGGAACGCCTCCAGCCCACAGGTCGCGGTGAACCACGACGGAAGCGCCGTGGTAGTGTGGTCCGAGTACGACATTCTCTACTCCAGCGTCTGGGCTGTGCTCTATGCCCCTGACACGGGCTGGGGCATTCCGACTCTGCTCAAGAGCGTGCCCTGGACGTTGGAATGCATACCGCAGTGTTCGCTCGCGGGCGACTTGAACGGCAGAGCGATTGTCGTCTGGAACCAGGAGGACGGCCCGTACAGCAGCATCTGGGCGTGTCGTCTTGACTACGACGGCGTCTGGGCCGAGCCTGAGTTGCTCGAGACCAGCGACTCCGGGAACGCTTGGAGCCCCAAGATAGTCTCGGACCAGGGCAACTGGACCGTGGTATGGCAGCAGTACGGGGACGGCTGGGAGAACATCTGGGGTGCAAGGTACTTCTGGTACGGGGACGGCTGGAGCGAGCCTGTGATGATAGACACCGACGACTCGTGGAGCACATTCAATCCCGATGTGGCCGCTGACGCCTACGGTCACGCGATATGTGTATGGCAGCAGTACGAGGACTCCTTCAGCAGCATCTACGCCAGCAGGTTCGAGCCGGGCGTCGGCTGGGGAACTCCGGTGATGATAGAGCACAACGACTCTGGAGACTCGGTCGATCCACAGGTAGCCATGGAACCGACTGGAGACGCGGTCGTCGTGTGGAAGCAGATCGACGGACATGAGATAGACGGGGGCTCGGCAGATGTCGTGTCCTGCAGGTACGAAGCCGGCATCGGTTGGGGTTCCGAGGTGTATCTGGACTCGGATCCCGCGACGGATGTCTGGGGTCAGAAGATATCGATGGCCTACAAAGCCGGACCCGTTGTCATCTGGATGAGGGATGACGGCGTCCGCTGGACTGTGTGGGGCACCGTGTTCGATGATGATGACGGTTGGTGTGCTCCGGAAATGGTGTGCGAGTCCGATGTCGTCTACGCCTGTCCTTCGGACGTCTCTATCAACAGTGCCGGCACTGCCATAGCGGTTTGGCACCAGTACCAGAACGGCGTTTGGAGCATCTGGTCAAACATCCACGGACCTGCCTCGGAGCCGCCTGCCCCTGAACCGTTCATCAGAGTCTCGGACGGGACATCTGTGACGGTGTACGAGCAGACCGGAGAGGTCCACTCCTACGCGTTCTCGGTCGACCAGCTGATGACGACTGGAGGTACGTTCACGACCGTCGCGATGCTCATCGAAGAGTACACGATCACATCTGACGGCGACTACCTGACGGTGCACTGCTTCAGGAATCCGTACACACACATCCCAGGCACAGGCACTGGCAACAACATAGTCGCAGTGAGGCTGGATGGCGTTCCAGGATATCCGGATGGCATCTGGGCGTCGGCCATCGTGGGCTACACGATGGGGTACGACGGGATCGAGGAGTCAAGGTTCAACGCCCTTGGCCCGGCAGATCAGATTGGACCGTACGGTGATTCGCTGTGCACCTATCTTGGCGACTACGACTCCGAGATGGTACTCGCCTTCGCTGAGCAATCCGCACCGCCAGGGGAGACCTCCTTGACTTACACCATATACGACATGTTCGAAGAGCCGTGGGGTGAGTGGTGGGAGAAGCGTTCCTACGGTCTTTGGGATACCGACAGACTCCTGACAGGATTGCCCGGAGAGGTGACCTACCTCACTTCGGTATGGGGAAACCCCAAGATGACGACGAACGACCAGGGAATCATCTACGCGCCCTACCGCTACAACATAGCCGGCACTGCCCTGCCCAACATAGACTCGCATTCTCCGACATTCATGCCCGTGCTGGGAGGCACACAGGTTTCTGGAGCAGAGGCCACGATGAGCGTCTCGTTCCAGTATCTCTATACAGACCTCTGGTACAACTACATCGTGCCGAGTTGGAGCGGCCACGAAGATTGGGACAACTGGGTGGATCTGTACGACTCCTTCGACGATGGATGGTACGTGTTCACCGAGTACGACATCACTATGAACCGAGAGGCTGCCCAGGAATGGCTCGGCCTGGCGGCGGACGGCGACATCGCGAATTGGTGGGTAGCCAACGAAGACGCCTACGTGAACGACTGGGATGCGTGGATTGTCAACCAGGGGAACGAAGTCTACGACATCTTCTGCGGTTACGATTGGCCCTACACGGTGCTCGCCCCGACGATGATGCGAATATCAGGCGATATGGACGAAGTCAGCCTGAAGATCGCCCACGTCAACTGGGGCTACGAGGCTCTGATGACCCGATGGCTGAGCGCCACGGAGATATCCGTGCACCAGGCCTACATGGAAGACTTCTCGATGTCGCTCGACCTCAGAGAGGACGACTTCGATATCGACATGGATGCGATATGCCAGTATAGCCTGCACTGCGTCAAGCAGGACTCCGCGACCCCCGAGGACGGCGCCCTCTGCGCCTGGGTCTGGGAGCCGATAGGGCTCGACTACATCCCTTCGATCTCCGGGCGTCCATCTGCGTATGATCCTTATTCCCCCGACTTGGGAGGGGTGACCTACCACAGTTGGAACTGCGGAGACCCGAACTACGACACGGAGATAGGATACGAGGTGACCCCTTGGGCAATGAGTCTTCCATCCTACGCTAAGCTGGAGTTCGTGCTTCCGCAAGGCATCGACACCTTGGGATACTATGCGGAGTCGGTCCCTGAGGACGCGATGAAGCTCCTCTGGGAGTACGACGACCACTCCGTCTATGACGCTCTGCGATACCAGGGCGAAATGACCCTCGGCCACATGGAGCTAGGTGGGTGCAGCGCGTGGGACTACGCCCCTCTCTCGAAGGTGTTGACGATAGAGGGGCCCTGGGNNCTGATGACTCGTCCCTGCTGTACCACGGAGCGCCATGGATCGAGTTCGACGTGGTCCCAGTGACCAGCAACGAATCCCTGTCCGCTGCTGACGGTTCAGCCTCGGGAATCGTGGCCACAACGGCGTCTGGGCTGGCAGGCCTTTCGCTTATGGCTCTGGTCATGTCCGTCGTTGTGATGACGACGATAATGCTGTCCGGATGCATCGGCCGGAGACGCGAGTGCTGAATAACCACTTCGTACGCTCAGGCAGCGCGCGGAACAGTGGATGCTGTCGGAAGAAACGCACGGGAAGGGGTTTGACTCAGGCTAGACTCGTCACTTCTTCTTCCTGCTGGCGACGGCGGCGATGACCACGACCGCCACAACGACTATCAGCATGAGAACCACCAGGCCCGCGGGGTCGAACGGTGTCTCATCATCCGCTGGTGGCGCGTCGAAGCTCGTGTACGCNNTGTAGACTGGGTCGTGCACGACCCTGTACCCGTTCCACTGCGGGAACGAGACCGCGTACCACATCGGATACGCGTTGAACCCATCGGCGTTCAGCGGGGAGAGGCTCCGGTTGGCCAGGTCTAGCGGGCCGTCGTACGTTTCCTGGACGTGGTCGCTCAGAGCGTACGCGAATATGCTCATCGCCCCCGCCGCGAAGCCCAGCTGCCACGCAACAAGCAGAAGGTCGACGAGGTTGGCGCCGACTATCGCGTTCATGGCCTCCTCGTCGTCCTTTATGACGTAGCCCGTGCTCTCGTTGATGAGGTCGAAGGTGCCTCGAGTGCCTATCTTCATCGCCCTCTCGCTGTCGTCCCCCACCTTCAGCACGATGTCCTCGTCTATCGGCGCGTTGATCCCCGTGTCAATGGTGTTGCCGGTGGTGTTTCCGGACGCACCCTGGTACTTCGATGTGAATACGGTCACGAAGTGAACGGCGCTTATGCCCATGTTCTCAGGAAGGCTGTGCGGGTCGACAGGGACCGGTATTCCCAGGAAGATCAGCCACAGCTCGGTCACCTCGCCGATGGTGTACCAGGTCTCCGCCTTCACCTCGCCGGTCTCGTTGTCCATCGTGATCTCGTAGTTTATCGTGAGCTCACTGAACTTGGCTATCCAGCCCGTGCTGAAGGCGAGGCTCGCGACGAAGTTCTGCGAGACGAACGCGTACAGGTTCCTGTACTGTATGCCGAACCTGTAGTTCCCCTCTCCCAGCTTCTGGACCTCCTGCACCTCAACCTCGGGAGGGTAGTCGCTGCCGAGCGCCCCCGCAAGACCGAACGGT
>DUGQ01000086.1:8842-9051 GCA_013331315.1 Thermoplasmata archaeon | reverse complement strand
CTCTGCGGGCTTCTGCTCCTCTGGGGCCTTCTCCTCCTTCGGGGCCTCCTCCGGTTTGGGCGGTGCAGCAGCTGCCTCGGGCTTGGGCTGTTCGGCGGGTTCCTCCTGTGACGGTGTCTCCTGCTTCTCATCTGCCATTCAGCTCACCTCACAGGCTTCTCCTTCCTGCCCCTGACCAGCTCGTCCAGGGACACGTTGTTGACCTTGAT
>DUGQ01000086.1:0-8638 GCA_013331315.1 Thermoplasmata archaeon | reverse complement strand
TCTGGACTTCTGTCTGTTGAGCCTAAGCTTCCTAGCTGTGTTCAAACCTCTTGGCAAACGCTTCACCTTTTGCTCTGGAAGTAAGCCCTACAAACTCGTCCGATTATTAAAACTTACGGTCGTACGATGAGGGCAGCCAGATTGCCCCGATAGGTCTGGCACGGGCGTCACGACCTCCCGTAGGACTCCCCGCGGACCATCGCGGCCGATATGAGATGGGCTATCCTGACGGGCTCCGGGACGGCGCCCCTAACGGTGGTCATCTCGACCAGCTCCTGGAATTCCGACCAGTCCAGTCCAGTTCCGCACGCGTATAGGGGCTNNCTTGTGTGAGGTCTGAATCTTCCTGAGGTCGAGCTTGGCCATGAGATCGTACCTGTGCTGCCAGTCGTCGAAGTGCTTCTTCAGGGCGGCCTCGATCTCGGCCATGTCGGGCTTGTCACGCGTGAGGGTGAGGACCGGGACACCTGTCCGCTCGAAAACCCCCTCGAGGTCCACGACGTTGAACCCTCCGAGAGCGATCCCGTCTATCATGACGGCCTTGACCTGTTCCATGTACCTGGACCTCGAAAGCATCTCGACGATCCGGTCCGTGGAGTCCATGCCGTCGACCTTGACCGTCGTCTTCATCACGGCCTCCAGGTAATTCGGGGACCTCACGAGCGCGCCGACGACCAGCGAGTCGCTATCACCGAACCGGAACGGAGAATCGTCGATCCCGAGCACGCGGACCTGGGCTTTCATGCGAGCCTCAGACGAGCGGGAGCGAGCCCGTCACCGGGTCGATGCTCCCGGCCGGCGCGGGACCGATGCCCAGGCAGGTCGTGGTCTCAGGCGGAAGCTCGGTGAGACCAGCATCCGTGATCAACGCCCTGGGCAGACCGGCCCGGGCGGCCTTTGCCTCGAGAATCCTCAGCTCGTCCACGTCCTTCGCCCTGAGGACCACCTTACGCTGTCCCTCCCTGAACCACTTGGCGAACCAGTCCGACTTCCTGGCCTTCGCCTCGAGGGTGCAGGACACGGCCGCGTGGGCCACCTGCACCGCGAGCTTCCCAGGGGACATGCGGAGGTCGTCCCTGATAACCACCACGAGCTTGTACTCCATCGAGCCCTTGACCCTAGCCATCGGAGGGCACCTCCTCCCGCAAGGCCTCGAGCTCGGAGTTGATCTTCTCCATGTATCCCTTTGCCTCCTCGATGCGCCTGCGATAGTACTCCTTCCTCCCGTCGCCCGCGCTCTCGAGCCTGGTCGAGCAACGCTTGACCTCGGCCAGCCAACGCTCGCGCTCCATGACGAGACGGGACGCCTTGTGCTCGTCAGTGTGACCGGGCAGGCGCATCCCCCCGACGCTCCTGGGCGGGGGGTTGCGGTAGAGCGACGGATGGAAGAACCCCATCCAAGGTTACGCCCCTCTCAGCCAGCCGCCAAGGAAGAACAGCCCGGTGACGGTGAGGAAGAGCAGCCAGAGCCAGCCAGCGGTCACATAGCCGTGGTCCTCGGTGCTGACGGCGTCAAGCGCGAACCCGATGATGATGGCGATGACTATGCTGAGGCCCATGCCGAGGGCGATCCGGTAGACCACGTCGTACTCGGGGTCCAGCTCGCCCCTCCGGGGGAACAGCAGGGAGACGAACGTGTATCCTGGTAGGAAGAACACAATCGCTATGCCTGCCAGGATCTGGAGCGCGTCAATCATTCTGCTCTGGCCACAAGCAGAAGTGAGACCGTATATAATTGTTTTCAGGAGGCACCATAGGCCTAATAACCACCCGGGCGTTACATCCGACGGAATGTTCGAGCTCAAGGAACGTGATGGCCTCGCCAGAATATGCGAGCTAAGGACCAGGCGCGGCACCATCAAGACGCCCGCGCTCCTCCCGGTGGTCAACCCGAACCAGATGACGATCCCCCCGGCCGAGATGAGGGAACGGTTCGGCGTGGAGATACTCATCACGAACTCCTACGTCATATGGAACGACCCCAGGCTTCGGGAGCGCATCGAGGGCTCGGACGTTCACTCGCTCCTCGGCTTCGACGGGCCGATAATGACGGACAGCGGCACTTTCCAGAATTACGTCTACGGCGATGTCGAGGTCGAGCCTACTGAGATAGTCAAATTCCAGAGCGAGATCGGCAGCGATATCGGGACGATACTAGACGTGTTCTCAGAGCCGGACTTCACGGAGCAACAGGNNTTCAAGGCGTCGTTCGACAAAGCGAACCGCAGCAGTCTCAACTCGGCGCGGGGTCCCGGGCTCGATGCCGGTCTACGACAGCTCGAGCAGGTCAAGTCGGAGACGGGCGTCATGGTGACGACGGACATCCATCTTCCCGAACAGGCGGCCGCAGCGGCCGAGGAGACCGTGTCCCGAGGCCGCGGCTCAGTGGCCCTTAAGGGGGACATGTTGCTCGCTGGACCGGTCCAAGGAGGAATCTTCCCCGCACTCAGGGAGAAGTGCGCCAAGGACCTCTCTGAGCTGGACTTCGACGTCCATCCCATCGGCGGGGTGGTCCCGATCATGGAGGGGTACAGATACAGCACCCTCGTCGATGTCGTGATGGCGTCAAAGAGAGGGCTCAACCCCTCACGACCAGTCCACCTGTTCGGGGCGGGGCATCCGATGATGTTCCCTCTGGCGGTCCTCATGGGCTGCGACATGTTCGATTCAGCGTCGTACGCGAAGTACGCCCGCGAGGAGAGGATAATGTATCCGACAGGGACGAGGCTCCTGCGGGACCTACACGACCTCGCGTGCTCGTGCCCGGCGTGCTCCAAGACCTCCGTCGAGGAGCTGATGTCGATGGAGAAGCCCGAGCGGACCAGACGCCTCGCAGAGCACAACCTGCACGTGAGCCTCCGCGAGTTGAAGAAGGTCAAGAACGCGATCCACGAGGGCTCGATCTGGGAGATGGTGGAGATGAGGGCGAGAGCGCATCCCGCGCTCCTAGACGCGCTCAAGACGCTCGTAAGGCACGACAAGCACTTGGAGAGGTTCGAGCCCGTCAGCAGGAGAGGCGCGTTCTTCTACTGCGGCCCCGAGAGTCACGACCGGCCGACGGTGTCGAGGTACCGTGAGAGGTTTTTCTCGAGATACAGGAGGACGGAGACGAAGGTGCTCGTGGGCTTCGAGGACTCCGACAAGCCCTACTCGCGCACATACTCCAGCGAGATAGCGGCCATATCCAAGAAGGTCGATGCTAGCTTCCTCGTCGCTTCGTTCTTCGGCCCTGTACCGATGGAGCTCGACCACATGTACCCGATCGCGCAGTCGGTCATTCCGAAGAACCTCGACCCCGAGATACTCCGAAGGGTCAGGGACGTGATGGAGAGGCACGCCCACGTCCACGGGTATCCTCTGGCGGTCATG
This sequence comes from Thermoplasmata archaeon, assembly GCA_013331315.1. GTDB lineage: Archaea > Thermoplasmatota > Thermoplasmata > UBA10834 > UBA10834 > UBA10834 > UBA10834 sp10834u. The sequence continues at coordinate 5,269 of DUGQ01000086.1, read as the reverse complement.
TGGGAAGGGGAGGAGACACTCGCGTTCCTGGGGGAGATCGCCCCCGGTAAGAGGGTTCGTGACCCAGACATCGACATGTGCAGGGCGGTGCTCGACATGCAGTTCGGAAAGGGGGCGGGGGACTTGCTCGCGGGCCGGAAGGTCGAGTTCGTCAAGTCCCGCAAGACAGGGAGGGTGAGGAACGTCTTGGCCGACGGCGTCCACGTGCTCTCCCTCAGGGCTTACGACGGCCTGTTCACGCTCAAGCTGGAAGGCGCGAAGTTGCTGGCGAATCTACTCCCGCACCCGAAGATGCGGGTGATCGTGGAGGACGAGCCAGCGGAGTTCGCCGCGAACGGGGCGAACGTGTTCGCGAAGTTCGTGGCCGACTGCGACGACGGTATCAGGCCCGGGGACGACGTCATGGTCGTCGACACGAAAGAGAACCTCGTGGCGGTCGGGAAGGCGCTTATGAACAGAGAGGAGATGCTCGCCTTCGGACGCGGGATTGCGGTGAGGGTGAAGGACGTCCCCGAGAAGTGAGGTCACTCGCCATTGGACACTATCTTCTCGGCGACGGACACGCACGACAAGAGGTCGTCCAGCGTGTGGAGCAGGCTCTTGAGCGAGGATGCCTCTATCGACGCGACAATCGAGTCGCCCGTCCGCTCCGCACGGACATAACCCGCATTGTCCTGCTCCACGGCATCGTACACCTTCCCTGCGATGTCCTCCGACGGGAACCTGAGGGTCAACTCGCACTTCACCCTGCTCTCTTCGTCCGTCATTCGGACGATGAATGTCTCGGTTGGACAAAATGCTTTGTGGGCCTTTCGCATATACGGGCTGGGGGCGATGGAATGGACGTGAAGGACAGCATAGAGGGAAGGACCAGCATCAGAGTGTTCAAGTCAGACCCGGTTCCGGAGGAGATTATCGACGAAGGACTCAGGCTCGCGAACCTTGCGCCATCAGCCGGGAACCTGCAGGCCCGCGATTTCATCGTCGTGAGGAACCACGCCGCGAAGAAGCGCCTGATGGAGGCGGCCTACGGCCAGGACTTCGTCGAGACGGCCCCGGTCGTGGTCGTCTTCTGCGCCAACCTCGAGCGGATAGCGCACTACGGCGACAGGGGGCGGACGCTGTACTGCCTCCAGGACGTGGCCGCAGCGATCCAGAACATGACTCTGTACCTGCACGGGAAGGGCCTGGGAAGCGTCTGGGTGGGAGCGTTCGACGAGGGGAAGGCGGCAGCCGCCCTCGGCGTCCCAACGCATGTCCGCCCCGTCGCCATGCTCCCGATTGGGTACCCTGCGGAGAAGGGCGTGCACAGGCGGAGGCTCCCGCTCTCGGAGCTGGTGCACAGAGAGAGCTGGTGACCCATGGCAGAGTGGAGAGTCGACAAGCGCATGGCGATATGGGGAGTGGCCTTCGGAATCATCGCCACGGTGACGGGGACATTCTTCCTGGAGGCCGTCAGGGGAGGGTTCCTAGCGGAAGGGTTCTTCTTGATAGTGCTCTCGTGGGTGATCCTCTTCCTCTTCGTGGCCAAGCTCGTGAACTGGCTAACTCGCGAGAAGGAGGAGTAGCCCCGGGAGGATTCGAACCTCCGTCACAGGCTCCAAAGGCCCGTATGATTGACCGCTACACCACGGGGCTGCTGTGGCTCGGATGTCGGAGACATGGACTGTGTCTGATATTAACGATTTCCTGCTGGGAGGCTTCCGAGCAGGTAGGTGGGCGTGGCGCCATCGACCGCCACTTGGTAGAATCTCCTGAGCGGAAGCGCTCCACGCACAACGATCTGCCGATAGTCGTCCGTGCGCAGTATAGTACTGTCATTCTTCCCGCGCTCGGTCGCGAGCGCGCGTCTTTCGACTCCGACCAGACGCTCGTTCCGAGCGAGCGAGACTTCGAACCTGGCCTCTGTGAGCGCCCTCGACCGGTCCTTCGCCTTCCATCCGACGACCCCGCGACCCAGCTCGAAGGCCTCGGTCCCAGGGCGAGGAGAGTACCTCGTCACGTTCACGATGTCCGGTCGGACACGCCTGATCAGCTCCAGATTCGCCCCATGGTCCTCATCCGATTCTCCCGGATAGCCCACGATCATATCGGTGGAGAGGGACGACTCGGGGTAGGCCGCTCGGAAGACGGATACCACCCTCTCGAACTCGGCGAGCGTGTATCTCCTCCCCATCTCGTCGAGGAGTCTGTCGCTCGCGCTCTGAACGGGAAGATGCAGGAATTTGAAGACCCTGGGGTCGGCGTACAACTCGGGCAAGCGCTCGAGGATCGGCATCACGCTGTCGGGGTTCATCATCCCGAGCCGGAGCCTGAAGTCGTTCTCAAGGCGGCAGATTCCTGCGATGAGCCCGACCAGGTCACTCCCGATGTCCGCACCGTAGGCAGCCGTGTCCTGCGCGGTGATGCGGCACTCCACCGGGCCGGATGCGGACGCCTTCGCCACGCGGTCAATGACGGACTCAGGCGCTCGGCTACTGAGGTCTCCCCTCGCCAGTCTCGTGATGCAGTACCTGCACGTGCCCCTGCAGCCCGTGGCGATCGGTACTATCGCCACTCCCGTCTCCTTTGTCGCGCCCTCAAACTCCGCGGCCGGGGCCGCACGACCCAGTAGGATCTCGAAAGCGTCGAGGTTTCCCGGTGCGATGTATTCCGCACCTGGCGAGATCCTGCGCGCCTCGTCAGTTCCTGCCTTTGCCAGACACCCGGTGACGACGACCTTGCTCCCGTAGGACGACAACTCCCTCAGACGCTTCAACATCCTCCTCTCGGTCGCCTCGATGACCACGCAAGCCACAAGCACCGCCACGTCTGCCTCCGCGGGGTCGGAGACCATGTGATGGCCGAGTGAGAGCAGTCTCTCCTCGACCTCGCACGCCTCCCCCTGGTTCAGGGTGCACCCGTAAGATTCGACGTATGCCCTCATCCGAGCCACCAACGCCGCACGCAGTATAACACTTTCTCGCCCCCAGCCCCTGAGCGGTGCGCCGACGGCCGTCTAGGTGCCAGTAAGGATAGGTTCATATTTCCGCACGCCCGTTCGATTCATCGGAGATAACATGTCTTCCATGAAGGACGCGAAGAAGTACTCCGCCCAGGTGAGCGACTTCGAGCATTCGACCAAGAGACGTGCGAAGGCCGCCAAGATGAGGGCGAAGGCCGCGAAGCTGCGGGAGCAGGTGGCCAAGCACGACGCCAAGATCAGGAAGCTCCAGCGGAAGATCGCCGACCTGGAGCGACGTGCGGTCCAGCTGATGGGCAACAAGGGCTGAGCCAGCCCGCATCCCGACGCGAACATATATATACGTTGAAGAAGATATTGTCAGACAATCGTCATACGACGGGGATGGGATGCATACATGATGAGGAGACTAGCTGTTCCCCTCGCGATAAACGGCCTGAGCCATTCAGGTCAGAACGTCATGAGGAAGACGAGGAAGCTCAAGGCATCGGGAATCGATGTCGAGAGCCAGAGACTTCTCAGCAAGCTGGCCGAGAACCGCTCCCGGATCGAGCAGCTGGAGAGCGACTTCTGGGAGTACGCCGACGTTGACTGCGCGGACATCGTCGACGAGATAGAGTACCTCAGGGCGAACATCGAGCTCGGCCTCGTGGAGATCGCGGGAGGGCTCGACGAGATACGAAGCTCAGAGGAAATCCTCGCCGAGGTCATGGCCTGACGATCTCGACGCGAGCGTACTTCTCGTGATGACCAGAGCGACCGTGCTGGAGTGGGTCTTGCCGGTCTCTCGAACCATTTAAGTGCGAGCTAGTCGCTCCCACCTCCGAGAGGAGACAGGGTGAGGAAGATGAAGACCATCAAACCAGCGAGATTGACGAAGGGGGCGACCATTGGCATAGTCTCGCCCTCGGGCTTCTCGGAGCCGTTTGGGCTGGGACAGGGAGTGAACTACCTGCGCAAGCTCGGCTACAAGGTAGTCCTCGGAGAGTGCACGCGCAACCTCTCCCGCTCGGGGTTCATGGCTGGCAAGGACGAGGTGAGGGCGAAGGAGCTCATGGACATGTTCGCTGACGACAAGATCGACGCGATCTTCGCCTCGAGAGGCGGCTACGGAGCGATGAGGGTCCTTCCACTCCTGGACTTCGGGGTGATCAAGGACAACCCCAAGATATTCATGGGCTACAGCGACATCACTACGCTGCACGTCACGATACACCAGCGTACCGGACTCGTAACGTTCCATGGGCCGTCGATCGAGGGATACGCCGGGGACAACCCGGAGAAGGACCAACCGACCGGCAAGCCGAACATCGACCGGGCCCTCAAGATGCTGAGCAAGGCGGGCGCTTGGGGAGAGCTGAGGAACCCCGAGGCGGGCATGCTGCTCAGGACCGTCGTGCCGGGAAAGGCGAAGGGAACGCTCCTCGGCGGGAACCTGTCGATGATAACCCACACCCTGGGAACCGAGGACTCCATCGACACCAAGGGGAGGATACTCTTCCTGGAAGACGTCTACGTGTCCGAGTACGACATCGAGAGGTTGCTCACGCACATGCACCTCGCCAGGAAGTTCGACGGAGTCTCGGGGATCGTCGTGGGACAGTTCTCGAGCTTCCCGAAGAGAGAGGAGTCGCAGCCAAGCCTGGAAGAGGTGATCCAGGACAGGCTCGGGTGTCTGAAGAAGATTCCTTCGTTCACCGGACTGTGCTGTGGCCATGGCGCGATGAAGCTCGTAATGCCCGAGGGAGTGAAGGCGTCGATGGACGCAACATCACCGACCCTCAGGATAGACGAGAGTCCACTGTCCAAGTGATGAGGGAGACGAGGAGATGCGAACGGCAAATCCGACACTGAATTGCCCGCTCTGGTCGGTCGCATCGTCCGACAGAAACATATTTATGCAGACCGGAATATACATAAAGCAGCCGCAGAGGGATGGGATTTGAGCGTTCACGACGAGCAAGACGACACATTGGGGAGCCGTTCTCAGACCCGAGGGGACGCGGACGGCAGAAAGGATGATCGGAGAGGACTCGATTCGAACTTCTTCAACTTGAGCGGAGGCATTCTCAGGGAGGAACGGCGCCGAGAGTCCAAGGGCGCGATAGACGATCTTCTTCTGAAGCTGATGGCGCATCCTACTGGGAAGCGCATCAAGAGCGTCGACCGGAACCTGGACTATCTGCACACGTGCCTTCAGCTCGACATGATCCGCATGGTCGCCGAGGGTATCGAACCGCCCGAGAAGGACGAGGACGACCTCGCAAGGGACCGCGTGGTGCGTACTCTGAGGGGTTCGGTCGAGTA
>DUGQ01000004.1 GCA_013331315.1 Thermoplasmata archaeon | reverse complement strand
ATCGGGCTCTTCTCCCTGTGCCTGCCCGTCTTGACGAACGCCGCCCACTCGGGCGCCTTGATGGTGTCTATCTTCTTCAGCTCCTCCGCTATCCTAGGTATGAGCTTCTCAGCGGGTACGTCGTAAGCTGTCGCCATCTAATTACCTCAAAGGACATGTGACGTGTCGGCTATCTGGACGGCCGCCAAAATAGCGACAAATCGCGGATAAGAGGCTACTTATATATAAATGCGCCGTCTCGCACGGAGGCCAGGGTAGGCTCCTGACGGTCAGGCCGGAGAGGAGACCTGGTATGAAAAGGTTTTTTGAGCGCCGAGCAATACGACCGTCGTGCGAGTCGTCGTCGGAATAACAGGTGCGTCTGGTGTCAAGTACGGGATACGCCTCCTCGAGGCGCTCGAGTGCGAAACGACCGTGGTCCTGTCGGAGGACGCGGCTGCCATCGCCGCTGGGGAGGCGGGGCTGACAGCGGAGGATATCGAGGCCATGGCGCACGCCTCGTTCAAGAACGACGATCTCTCGTCTCCGCTCGCCTCCGGCTCCGTCCGGTTCGACGCCATGGTCGTGGCCCCGTGCAGCATGTCCACGATGGCGAAGATCGCGTGCGGCGTCGCCGACAACCTCATCACGAGAGCCGCCTCCGTCGCCCTCAAGGAGAGGAGGACGTTGGTCCTCGTGCCGAGGGAGACGCCCCTCTCGACGATACATCTCCAGAACATGCTCCGCCTGTCGGAGGTCGGCGCGGTCATACTTCCCGCCTGCCCCGCGTTCTACCCCTCGCCCGAGAGCGTCGACGACATAGTCGACTTCGTGGTCGGGAGAATCCTTGACGTGCTAGGGGTCGAGCACAGCCTGTTCAGAAGATGGACGGGCGGCTACAGGTAGTCGTGTATCTCGTCGAACTCCTCGCTTATCGCCCTGTACTGCTCCTCGTCGAGGTCGACCTTGTACGTGAACATCAGGATGCTGGAGCCGTGGATCATCGCGAGGTCGTTCATCCTCCTGATGAAGGCCATGACCCTGTCGAAGCCGTTCATCTCGATCAGGACGTCCACGCCATCTATGAGGAGGCCAGCACGCTTCGTGGTCATGAGGAACGTGGAGGCGGTCTCCATCGCGTCCCCCTCGAGATCCTTGGGGTTGACGTTGTCTATGTCCGTGGTGCTGTCCGAGAACCAGCGGACGTCCACCTCCTCGCCCAGCTCGAAGTTGGCCCTGGTCTTCCCGGGGAACTCGGTCGTCATGACCATGGCCGGCCTGCCCGATATCCCCATGGCCCGGATCATGCGGTACGCCATGGTCGGGTCCTTGTCGACGACCAGGTAGTTCTTGGACGCCTCGACCTCTTCCTGGAACGCCCCGCACCTCGTGCACTGTATCGAGTACGGGTCCTCTTTGCCAGTGTGCAGGAAGGACTCGCCGCAGGACTTGCACTCAATCGACCTCGTGTCCTGGGGGAACAGTATGCCGCCGCAGTTCGGGCACGCCTGCGCGCGATCCGCGCACTCGACGTGCATCTCGGTCCCGCACGAGTCGCATGTCTGGACCTCCTCCGGGACCTCGATGGGTTTGTAACATAGGCTGCAGAGTGACTCCGCGGTGGGAATGTCGGCCTCGACCATGGCCTGCTTGACCTCGATCACGGCCTCCTCGGGGATGTCCAGGGCGGAGCGGTTGTAGACCCGTCTCGAGAACACGTACTCCGTAACGACCCCGGCGGGGACGATGAAGAGGAAGTAGTATGAGTACACCATGAAGTCGCTGGCCAAGAAGGAGAAGATGAAAGGCAACAGGTAGGGGATCCAGATTGCAGCGAGAACCGCGACCGCCGATATCCTCACCGAGTTCTTCGGGCGGGCGTACTTGCGGTACTTCTTCGGGTGGAGCTTCCTGAAGTTCTCGAACCTGTGCTTGGGCATGCGGGCGATGAGCAACGAACCGATCAGCAGCACGGCGAAGGCGAACTGCTGGTTCTCGGCCAGCGAGAACCGCTCGTAGCTGATAGTCTCCTGCGTCATCGCTGTGAAGTCCTCCACCTCGAAGTCGCATGAGTACCATATCACAGTGCCCGCGGGGCTCCTCAGCTCCTGGATGGTGCCGTTCACGATCTCGGGGTACGCGAAGCTGCCGAAGCCGAACGCCACGACCCGATGGCTCAGGTGCATCGAGCCCTCGAAGGCGTACCCCGTGCAGTCGCTGAAGCCGTCGACGAACGTGTCGACGGCTCCTTCCGTTATGAATATGACCTTGGAGAATCCCGCACCCCTGCACCCGATGTCCATGGAGAACCTCAGGTCCGCCGTGGACTCCCAGTCGGTGTGTATGAGGTTCACGACCCAGTTCGACATGTCCGTGAGCGTGACGTTGGCGAAGTCCGTCGTCACGTTCATGGTGACGCCCCAATAGGTCCTTCCAGAGATCGCGTCGGCGAGGGCGACCATTGTCTCCCTCGCCTCCTCGCGGTCGATGACCTGGTTCATGTCGCCGTCGTACTCAGACAGTATGTGCTGCCTCAGCTCCGCCGCGTGCTCCCCCGTCACGGTGATCTCAAGATGGCCCGTGCCGTCGAGGTCGCCCACGCTCGTAAGGCTCATGGTCGTCTCGACGGACATGCCCGGCACATGCCCGTCTCCCTGGGCCAGCGCGCCTCCAGACAGCGACAGGAGAAGGCTCAGAAACAGTCCCAATGCAGAATAGCGAATCAGCAAACGCATTATGCCTACCAGTGGTCAAGATATTTCCGAAGCCTGGTTTTAATGCTTTCCTCTCTCGTTATCACTTCTGAGACAGCATCCGCCGTCAAGACCCTTCTCCGACCCCCTGACGTCGGGCAACGGGTTACTCGACATATACCGCGGGCCTTCCGGGCCTGGCGTGCCTGGCGCGCCCCTTGGGGTCGACCCTCGACGGGTCGTCAGCTGAGAACACGAGCACCTCGCATCCGAACTGGCCCGAGAAGAACTGGCCGGCCCGCTCGAGCGCCCCCAGCTCGTCCACTGCAAGGCGGGGGCTCTTCCTCTCCGACTCAGGCATCCTGGAGACCTCGTTGGCGACCTCCTTGGCGAACGCAGGGATCTCCTTCCTCGCCTCCTGAGGGGCTGAGGCCATCGTCTCCTTTATGAGGGAGCCGATGTCCACCGTCCTCTCGGAGGACGCCATGGCCGCCTCCAACATCCTATGCTTCCACGCGGGGGCCACCATGAGCACTATCCGCTCTGGCTGGAGGGAGGTCACCTTCAGTATCTCGGAGACGTCGTCCGCCAGCGACGAGATCAGCATCTCCTTGGCCTCCTCCGTCCTCGCGGTCTCCGACAGCTCTGGCTCGGGCAGCTGGACGTCGCAGATGAAGGGCCCCATCCCCAATCGCTCCCACAGCTCCTCGGCGAGATGCGGGGCCACCGGGGACATCAGGGGTACCCATATCTTGAGAGCTTCGATAATCGAGCTGGACGACCTGCCCCCTCGCTTCAGGTACCATCGGAGGTCCTGCGCCATCTCGAAGAACACGTCGTTCGCGTACGACCTCAGGTCGTACTGGCTCATGTGACCGTGCAGCTTGACGAGCCGGGACTGCATCCGCGCGGCCAGCCACGCGTCGACCTCGGACGGCCCGCCGTCAGGCAGCGCCGTCAGCTCGCCCACGAAGGACCATATCCGCTCGAGCCGGTCCCTGTAGGACTCGGCCTTCTCGTCCTCCCAGGCGACGTCGACGTAGAGTGACGCGATGTGCGCGTAGAACAGCCTCATGGCGTCCACCCCGAATCGCTCGGCCGCGTCGGGTATGGGCTGGGCGCCACCCTTCGACTGCGATATCTTCCCGCCGGTCGCCGTGATGTACCAGTTGACGATGATGCCGCCCGGCCAGTGCTGGGGTCGCAGGAGGCCCACATGGTTCATGAGGAAGACGGGGAAGTGGACGGTCATGTGCTCCTTACCGCCGAGGTTGATGTCGAGCGGATACCAGTAGTCGAACTCGGAGCTCATCTGCTCCAGGATCGACCTGTCGACCCCAGTGGACTCCTCCACCTCTGCCGGGTCGCCCCTCCCGAGAAGCACGAAATCGAAGAACTCCTCGGTCATGCTCTCGGCGTCGACCCTCCCGTCGTTGACGTACCTGGATAGGACGTAGTAGACGGGGTAGAGAGTGCTGTCCGCGATGGCCTCCACTATCCAGCGCTTGTCGAGCGGGAACCTCGTCCCGAGCCAATTGCCCAGGCGGACGCACGCCCGCTCCCTGTACCACTCGAGCACGTTCTGGATGTTGTCGTAGTACTCCCCGGGGAAGATGTTCATGGTGAGCGCGTGCTCCTTCGAGCGCTCCTTGAGCGCGGGGTTCGCGTAGTCGATGAACCATTGGTCGGGTATCTTCTTGACGAGGACCTTCTGGCCGCAGCGGCACAGGACCTCCTCCGAGAGGTCGTAGAACATCGCAGCGAGGCCGCGCTCCAGCATCTGCTCGCGGATGGCGTCCTTGGCCCGCTCCACGGGCCGGCCCGCGAACTCCCCGCACGCGTCGTTCATCACGCCCTTGTGGAACCCGGACTTGTAGACCTCCTTCGTCGCGTCCTCGAGCCGGGCATCTTCCAAGGAGTCGATGCCCATCTTATCAGTGACCTCGACGGCCGGCAGAGGGCCGTACCCAGGCGTGTCGATGATCGCGATGGGCGCCGCCCCGTCGATCATCTCCTCCGTGATGCCGTACTTCGCGATCGTCTCCTTGTCCCTCCTCAGCTCCACGAGGCCTATCCAGTCCACGGGGGCGTCGGAGGGGACGCTCATCACGAGTCCTGTCCCGACCTCGGGGTCGCAGAGCAGCGATGGGAATATGGATATCATCTTGTCGGTGTAGGGCGCCCTGCACTGCTTGCCCATGAGCGAGGCGCCGTCCGCCGACCCGATGACCTCCACCGAGTCGTGCTGTAGGGCTAGCTTGTCGGCCGCGGGGCGTGAGACGACCCAGGTCTCGTCCCCGACCTTCGCGTCGACATACTCGACCTCCGGGTTCACCCAGAAGTTGGTCAGGCCGAACACGGTCTCCGGCCTCAGGGTGGCGGCCACGAGCTTCCTGCCGTCCTCGAGGTCGAACTTGAGCAGGACGTACTCGAGCACCTCGGCGCTTCCGCCCTTGGAGATGTCCGTCTCCGACGCCTCGATCGCGACGGGCCCGTGCTCCACGCAGGCGGGAGCGTAGTACGGTTTCTGGATCAGCAGGCCCTCGGCCTTGAGCTTCAGCATCTGCCATTCGATGAACCGGGCGTAGTCCGGGCGGATCGTGCTCGTGAACCGTCTCCAGTCGGACATGAACCCGAACCGTTTCCAGTAGTCGTTGAGATAGACTTCGTTGAAGAACTTCACGACCTCTATCGGGTCCTTGAGGAGTGAGACGGTCTCGTCGGAGCAGCCGTTCGACCTGAGGATGTCCACCGTCACGGGGTCTCCACGCTCCACCCTCCTCGCGAAGCTTATGGCTCCGTTGCCCGTGGCGTGGGTGCCGACGGGGAAGAGCACGTTGTGGCCGGTCATTCGCTTGTAGCGGACTATGGCGTCTGATACGGTGTAGCCTCGCATGTGCCCGACGTGCAGATACCCGGTCACGCCAGGGTACGCGAAGATCATGAAGAACTTCTTCCTGCCAGGGTCTGGCTCGGACTCGTTCACGCGGGCCTCGTACCAGGCCTTCTGCCACCTTGCTTCCATCGAGGAGAAATCCAGAACCATCGGTCTCAGCCAGCTAGACATCGGAATGAGCATTCCGCATAAAAAGAATGTGGGACGCGCGGGCTCGGGGCGCGTCAGAGCCTGTGCTTCGACGACTGGATGAAGAACGCCGCCGGCACGGCAGTGGCGAGGACGACCCCCGTCATGCTCAATACCAGCCCTATAACGAGCGTGGCGGCGTGACCGGGCCCGGTGTATGCCTCCGTCGAGTCGAGGTGGTCGACGGACTCAGCCCTCGCGGAGGAGTCATCCGACAGCGACATGAGCGTCATAACGAATCCTACGACGAAGAGGGCTATGCCGATCGTCACCGCGAGCGAGAGAAGGATACGTCTCCTGCTCATCCTGAGCGAACGTTGGTCCGCTTCTTCGTCCTGCACTTGACTCACACAGCTCCCGTTTGTCGAAAGGATAGAGCGCCGATTGCAGATACCCTCTATAAGCGTTGCCGTCCGTCTCACTTCACGCGCAGAAAGCCCCCTGACAACACGGCGTTAAGCCGAGCCAGTAATCCGCGTTGCGCAATATGACCTGTTAGGACAAAATGTGACATTTTGCATAGCTATATATACAAATGTATGACATATCATCATCTCGCGTCGGATAAGCCGGGATGGGATGCACACATGTCTGAGACGTTGGAGAACGAGAGGATAACCCTTCGCCTCGACTCGGAGATCCTGAAGCTGATGGACGAGTTCGTGGCTGGCAGCAGGGAGTTCTCCAACAGATCACAGCTCGCCCGAGCCGCGGTCTCGGCGTACATCGAGGCCAAGGTATCGGGCGGCGAAGAGGGGACGTCGAGAAAACCGAACGAGGTGGTGGTCCACCTGCCGCCGCTCGTGTTCGACACGATCGCGCATCTTGTAGACGAGGGCATATACAACTCTGTGTCCGAGGCCCTCTCGGACTGCGCAAGGCACCAGTTCCTCCACGAGGAGCACGTGGAGTCCGTGAAGAAGGACGCGGTCCAGCAGAGAAGCGCGATGAAGGTCGTCCCCAAGGCATAGGATATGAGGCACCGCTTTGAGGCGCGTTGTCCGGCCGGAGACTCTCCCACGGGAGACTCTCTCGATGCCGGGCGCTTGGTAGACGGAGGCCAGCAGGAGATGACAGAGGAAGGGAGCAAGATTGGAGATCTGATCAGTGCGCTCGGGGCAACCCTGGGAGAGCCAGCCATCGCGGTCGTCGGGTGCGGCGGCGCGGGTTCGAACATCGTTCACGGCATCTACTGGGGTTCGAACAGGCTGGAGACTATCGCGGTCAACACGGACGAGGAACACCTTCGCAAAACGGACGCGCACAAGCGCGTGCTCATAGGCAAGGACGTTACGTTCGGCAAGGACGCGAGCGGCTTCCCCGAGATAGGCGAGCACTGTGCGGAGAAGGCGCGACAGGTGCTCAGGGAGGCGCTCAGGAACTACGACATCGTCTTCGTCGTCGCCGGGATGGGCGGCGGCACGGGCACCGGGGTGGCGCCAGTGGTCACGGGCGTCGCGAAGGACATGAACGCGCTCACGTTCGCCATACCGATCATACCGTTCGAGGTCGAGGGCAAGGAGAAGATGAGGATCGCCTCGGCCGGGGTGGACAGGCTCAAGGACGAAGCGGACTTCACCATCGTCCTGGACAACAACCTGCTGGCCAAGATGGACGTGGCGAGGGACCTACCGATGTCCGAGGCGATGAAGGTCATCGAACGGAGCGTCGTAAAGATCGTCCAGACCATCAGCGCCGAGACGAGCTCCTATGTCAGCACGCTCATGCACGACATCTCCGGGTATGCGGACGCGATAGAGGAGCCGGTGGTGCTGCCTCCCAANNATCGTGCCCCCGAGCGAGCGTCTGGAAGAGCCCATGATCCACGCCGACCTCATGCCCTCGTTCGACAGCTTCGGCCCCAGCATGTTCGGCTGACGGCCAGCTCGAGGCGGCCGCCCGCGCACGTTACTGGCCTCCGATGACCGCGGCGACCGGCCGCCGCTCAAACCCCTCAAACCCGTTCTCACAATCCTTCTCGTTCCCGCCCCGTCACGGCCTATAGGGCGCAAACGGTTTTTATCCGCACACGGTGTTCGTGCAGGCGTGTCCCCGAAGGAGATAGGACTCATCGTCAACCCGATCGCCGGCATGGGGGGAGCCGTCGGCCTCAAGGGGACCGACGGGGCCGAGGTGCTCGCGGAGGCGAGGAGGCGAGGCGCGGTCCCGAAGGCGGGGGAGAGGGCCGCGGAGGCGCTGAAGGCAATAGCCAGATTGGGGCTGGATGTCGGAGTCGTCACTTGCGCCGGCGCAATGGGCGAGGATTCGCTGAATGGGCTCGATATCGACTCCGAGGTGGTCTATGTCAAGAAGGGGCAGTCCACGGCGGAGGACACGCGGATGGCCGCGGAGGCTATGGCCAAGAGAGGAGTCGAGCTGGTCCTGTTCTGCGGCGGAGACGGCACCGCCCGCGACGTCGTGTCCGTCCTGGGAACCAGCATCCCGGTGGTCGGGGTGCCCGCGGGCGTGAAGATGCATTCCTCGGTGTTCGCCCTGAGCGCGGCCGACGCCGCCGCCTTGATAGACGACTACCTGAGGACCGGGCAGTCGCGGGAGGCCGAGGTCATGGACGTCGACGAGCGGGAGTTCAGACGGGGGATTGTGAGCGCGAGACTCTTCGGGCTCGCGCGCGTGCCGGATGACAGCGCTCACCTACAACCATCCAAGTCCTCGCACCACGCAGGCGGCGCCACTGCGGAGGCCGAGGAACTCGCCACCTACGTTGCAGATGAGATGGAGGACGGCGTTCTGTACATCCTGGGGCCTGGCAGCACGACCGCCGCCATAGCGAAGGCCGTCGGCGAGGAGAAGACGCTGCTGGGCGTAGACGCATTCGAGGACAGGAGGCGAGTCGGCACGGACCTTTCTGAGAGCGACATCCTCGCGCTGCTCGAACCCAATCCGAAGGCGAAGATCGTCGTCACCCCGATCGGCTCGCAGGGATTCGTGTTCGGCCGCGGGAACCAACAGATCTCAGCCGAGGTCATACGGAAGACCGGCGTGGGGAACATCGTCGTAGTGGCGACCCCCACCAAGCTGAAGGAGACCCCGACGCTCAGGGTTGACACGGGCGACGCCCAGCTCGACTCGATCCTCAGATGTCCGGTCAAGGTGGTGACTGGCTACAAGCGACGGAAGCTAATGAGCGTCACCTGACGAGTGGCTAGCTAGGCCTGATCCCGCGTCGCGCGCTCCTCGAGAGACTTGTATGTCGCGTCGACCACGTCTTGCATGATCCGGGCCTCCTCGTCGGTCAGATGCGAGAACCTGCCCTGCAGTGAGAGATAGTCCTTGACCGGCAGACCTTTGCCCTTCTTCGTTATCCGGAGGCGCCCCCGCTCTATCTCATAGAGCGGAAACACGTTCGTATCGACCGCGAGCCTCGCGACCTCTATCGACCTCATCGGGTTCATCCTCCAGCCAGGCGGGCAGGGGGAGAATGCGTGGATGAACCTGAACCCCTTGATTTCCTTGGCCTTCTTTATCTTCTTCACGAAGTCCTCGGGGTGCGCGACGCACACGGTGGCGGCGTACGGCACGTCGTGCGCCTCCATTATGGACATGATGTCCTTCTTGGGCTCGCGCTTGAAGTCGTGGTGCGAGCCGACGGGAGTTGTCGTCGTCCAGGCGCCCCACGGGGTGGACCCGCTCCTCTGGATTCCGGTGTTCATGTACGCCTCGTTGNNCTCGTTGTCGTACATGACGTATATCGCATCGGTCCCTCGCTCCGCGGCCCCGGACATCGCCTGGAGGCCGATGTCGACGGTCCCTCCGTCCCCGGCGAACCCCACGATGGTCACGTCCTCGACGCCCTTGATGTCAAGGGCGGCTCTGAGGCCGGAGATGGACGCGCCCGTCGCCTCGAAGGCGCTGTAGACCATCGGCACCTTGAGGCAATGGCTCGGCCAGTAGCCTGGCATGACTGCCCAGCAGCAAGCAGGGATCGTCACCACGGTCCTATCGCCGAGTCCCTTGAGGAGGTATCGCATGACGAGGTTCGCGCCGCACCCCGGACAGCCCGTGCTCCCCGGGTGCGCGTATTCCTGCTCGGGTATCGTGAGGGGAGACATCAGACCCGCCCCCACTGCACCCCGGCCACGTCGACCCAATCCGGCTCGGCATGGCCCCCGCGCTTCGCGCGTATCAGCATGTCCTCGAATATCTTCTCGATCACCTCGGGAGTGATGTCCCGTCCCCCCAGGCCGGCTATGTAGTTCTTCGCGACGGGCCGCTTCTGAGTGGCATACAGCGCGGCCTGCACCTCTGTGAAGAACGCCCCCGCCGCGCCGTGCGTGTAGCTCCTGTCGAGGACAGCGACGCCCTCGACACGTTCGCCGAGCGCGCGGACCTCCTGCTGCGGGAAGGGCCTCAGCGCCCTCAGCCTGGCGAGGCCCACGCGCGTGCCCTTGGCCCGTAGCTTGTCGACCACCGTCCGGGCCGTGCCCGCGACGGACCCCGCGGCGACCAGCACGACCTCCGCGTCCTCGCATCTGTACTCGTCCAGCAACCCGCCGTAGCTTCGTCCGAAGACCTGCTCGAAGGTCTTCTCGACGTTCAGAATCCTGTTCCTGGCCTCGCGCATCGCCAGCATCGACTTGTACCTGAACTCCATGTACTGGTCG
>DUGQ01000108.1 GCA_013331315.1 Thermoplasmata archaeon | reverse complement strand
ATATACTGCTTCCACTTCTGCGCATCTACACACCCAACTGGGGGATTGCCTCGTGATCCCGCAGATTTCCCCCGACCCGGAATGCCCTTATCAGCGTTTAAACTACTGCCCTCAACCTGGCCCCCGTAGACATGCCCTGATTTGGAGAACACCAGGGTACCGCGTAGACGAAAGCACTCTCCTCGCTGACGGGCTGCGGAATAGGCGGAGTGTGGCTGACATAGTGTCAGCGTACAAGGTTCTGCAGGACGAGCCGACTCGAGAAGAGGCCATAGTGGTGAATAAACCAGGAAGGGGTTTGCGCGGCAGAGATGACTTGGCAATCACGGCATCGGCAGCCATGGCAGTGACGATTCNNTTCGCTAGGATCCCAGTCGTTTATGTCGACGGGGTACCAGCCACCACTGTCAGGTGGCAGGGCCCAATCCTCGTAGGGCTCCAGCAACGGAGAGAACCATATCTTCGTCTCGGCAAACCAGAAGTTCATCTCAGACAACAGCTCGAACGGCTCTGTCTCCGCTGCGTTGACGGCCAGCTCGACGGTCGAGCCGCTCGGAACGAATGCTAGGTCCCAATACGGATACGGGACGGCCCCGAACTCGGTCCTGTGCTTGAAATACGCCTCGAATGCGGCGCCATCCCATGAGACCACCGCCATGCAATCAGCGTAGTATTCCGTGTCCGAGTAGAAGTACCAGACCCAGAGAGCGCCCGTCGCGCCCGGCGGCAACACGATGCCCTCGTCCACCTCGCCCGCCAGCTCGAACCCCAAGATGTACTCGTTGGCATTCTTCAGAGTAACCCAACCTTCGACCATGTCGAAGTAGGTAGCCATGCATATCGGAGACGACGTAGTCGGCTGGCCGTTAGGGTCGGTGGGAAGATTGTAGTAAGGGTCCGGCCCGATGTCCCCGACGGGGTCGGTGAAGCTTACCGTGGATCTCTTGGCGGAGACAGGCGTGCACATCATCAATGCGACCACGATGGTGCTCATGGTCACCGCTATAACTCTTCTCATAGCTCACCCCCTCCTCGAACCACCCTTCGAGGAATGAGAATAACGGCGTTATTATAGATTAAAGTCTTTCGAACCCGCCTCAATGATCCGCAGACGGCCGTTCTCTCAGATCATGGGCGAGCGCCCCGAGGATCATCAGTATCATCGGCGCAAACATGACCGTCGCAAGGAAGTTCAGGGGCTCCCACCAGGACGGGTGACTGACAATCAGGACGGTCATGGCTATCAGGACGGCGGATATGATGGCGTAGCAGACCAGCGAAGGGAGTAGTAGCCGGTCGAGCACCATGCGTGCCCTTGCCGTCAGGCGCGGACGCCACCAGCTCAGCGGCTTCCCGATCCTCGTCGCCAAAATCACGGTTATGATTGCCATGCCAAGGATCCATCCCCCTCCCACCAAGGTCTGGGCGATGAAGAAGCCAAGCAAGACCAGAGGGCCATGCTTCCTCTGCACGAAGAGAGCAGCCCAGGTCAGGACAAACGTGCTCACGACGATTGCGGCAATCCCGGTCAGTACCATGTCAGGTATGACCGTTACTGCGAAGTACGTGAGTTCGCCAGCCAGGGCATGATCGGGATCGATTGTGGTTATGACGAAGCCCTCAATCTCTGCATTCCCTTGGCCGATCTCGAAAGAGCCGGCCATCACTCCCGTCTCCCCAGAGAGAATCGCGAACGAAGCGACCACAAGCCTGAGTCCACTGAGCTGGCTCCAGCCCAATGCGTCGGTACGGAGGAGCTGGGTCGAGCTTCTTCGGCCCCCCCTTCCGCGATTCAGATCCATCTGCATGAGGCATTGGAGTCTCGGATTCATGTCGTTCAATATGTAGGTGGTCGATTGGTCGTTGCTGCATCAAAGAGAAAAGGTCATCAAGGGCGCAAGTCCATCAACCGGATCACGGAGGAAACAGAATGCCAACTCCAACTGACGAGAGGAAACGAGCCTTCCATCCTCCTGGAGTACTGATTCTTCTGGTACTCGGCATAGCTCTGGTCTTCCTGGGCATTCAGTGGATTGCCAGCGGTCTGACAGGCTACTCTGAGCAAAGGGGCATCGAAGATCACATTGAGGAACAGCTTGAGGAGCTGGGGCTTTCAGAGTACCCTGAACCCCGTACGTCGAGCTCGTTCTTTCTAGCTGTCACAGCAATCGGAGTTGTGATGCTGATACTCGGGCTGGCTCTGATAACGGTCTCAATGGCCTGGAGAAGGAACTACAACTCAGGCCGAAAGGTGAAGACCGCGCGAGGTTCTCGACGACACGAGGAACGGCTCTGTCGTCACTGTGGAAACGACGATCTCGAAGATGCGGAGTTCTGCCCGGAATGTGGAACGAAATCAAGCAGAACCTGATGAGTACTCACCGACGGTCCATCCGACCCACGGAGCGACAGGATCATTCCGCATCTCGCTACAGAAGAAGCTAAATGGGCTAAATGGTATGGAACCGAGAGATGCAGAGTGAAGGACTTCGAACCATTGAAATAGGTTTCCGACCAAAAGAGAGATTGCGGGGCGTCAGCTTCAGGCGCTTCTCAGGAAACCACGATTACGAAGCGATGTCAGAGATATGCGTCAGGAGTTGGAAGGCGGATGGAGTCGACTTCATCAAGACGGCTGAGGACCTGAGCAGTGCGTACGAGCACGACAGTAGTCGTGACCCTTCCGAGGAAATCCTGATTGCCGAACTGGACGGCCGCGCCATCGGCTTCGCGGAGACGAGCCTGATTCAGAAGTCCAAGAAGGAGCTCAGGTGCCACCAGTACGCATATGTCCTTCCAGATTTCAGAGAAGAAGGACTGAGAGAGGCACTCCTGCAGTTCAACGAGAACTCCCTCAGGGAACGTGTCGTCAGGAGACCTGGCGAGGAACGACGGATCTTCTACTCCTGGGCACTCAGCAGGTCAAACGACTGGAGACGAATCCTTCTGTCGGAAGGATATGAGGCCGCATGGCACCTGTACGAGATGAAGAGACCGAACCTGGATGATATTCCAGACGCCCCGCTCCCAGAAGGGGTGGTCGTCCGACCCGTAACGGAGGAGGACTATCGCAAGGTCTGGGAGACGACGAGAGACATGTTCATAGACCAGCCTTGGTCCGACGAGGACTTTTGGAACGAGAATCGCTACAGGCAATGGCTCTCATCACCCACGTTCATGCCAGAT
Organism: Thermoplasmata archaeon; assembly: GCA_013331315.1. GTDB lineage: Archaea > Thermoplasmatota > Thermoplasmata > UBA10834 > UBA10834 > UBA10834 > UBA10834 sp10834u. The sequence continues at coordinate 8,466 of DUGQ01000108.1, read as the reverse complement.
CTGTGGCAGATCGCCTGGGAGGGGGACAAGATCGTCGGAAGCGTCCAGAACTACATAGACCAGGCCGAGAACGAGGCTTTCGAGAAGAAGAGGGGACACACAGAGACCATCTTCGTGGCCCCGTTGTGGAGGGGAAAGGGCTTGGCCAAGGCCCTGATAGCGCGGAGCCTGAGCATTCTCAAGGAGAAGGGGATGGGCGAGGCCATGCTGGACACGGAGCAGGCGAACGTCCACGAGGCATACAAGGTGTACCAGAGGATGGGTTTCGAGATCATAAACCAGTTCACATTCTTCCAGAAGCCGCTCTGATTGAACGCGACGGGTGCTTCTGTTTTAAGTGACCCGTCGAAAAGACCATAACTGCGGACAGGCATCGAACCCACCGTAGGTGGACCTCGTGGAGCAGGAAGGCGCTGGAAAGATCACCCGAGTGTGGCTTGCGATGATTCCCGTCAGCGACATGGATAGGGCGCTCAAGTTCTACAACGAGACTCTCGGCCTTGCAGTTGCCCTTGACGCAAGGCAATTCGACCACGCGGAAGTGGGCCCGAGTGATCCTCTCGCGAAGATAGGTCTTCATGCTACCGGAACCCGACCGACGGAGAAGAGACGCAGCGGGGTTGTCCTGGACACAGATGACATCTTCGCGCTGCATCGAAGGCTGAGCCAGAGCGGTGTCGTGTTCACCCTCGAACCCACCAAGATGCCCTGGGGCGGGATAGTCGCGGACTTCCTTGACCCCGACAACAACGAGCTGGAGGTCGTGGAGGACCCCGACCATTACAGGAGACAGGCGTGATCCGTCTGAAGTGGCGCGTCCGGTGATTCCGCTCAGGGAGGCGGTTCCTGCTGCATCAGCTTATCTAGCTCCTCGAGCGTGAGAGTGTCACAGATGTCTTCTGCGAATCTAACATGCTCTTCGTTGGCCGAAGCGACACACCCCTTGACCAGGAAAGGCCGAACATCGAAATCGTACGCGCTGAAATATGTGGCGAGCACACACCCGCTCGCGCTGAGCCCCAAAATCAGGAAGGTATCGCACCCAAGTCGTCGCAGAGCAGCTCCCAGCTCGGGGTTCGCGAAGGCGTTTGCATGTCGCTTCGTGACTCGATGGTCAACATCCTGGACGTGGATGGACTCAGGGACCTGGAACCGCCAGGTATCAGGCTGTATTGCCTCCTCCCCTCCCTCAGTGTAGCCCACGATAATCGGCAGGCCCTTCTGCCTGAACCAGTCTATCGCCTCGTTAATGCTGCCAAGGCGTCGCTCTACCGACATCTTGAGGTTTTGATTGCTGTCCGGTTCGTACAACCAGACGTTCTGTAGGTCCTGAACGAACAGTGCGGGTTTCATGGCGCTCTTGTAGACCGGATGCGCACGACACTATTCTAACGTTGCCGACAAACGGCACGTAGATCACGGAGTAATGCTACGGCGCCAAACCGCTTTGGTGGGTTCCGCCAGTACCTTAAAATCACAGGTTGTAGATATAGGGCAGTCAGACAGTCTGTGGCGGCGTCCGGTATACCGAGACGCCCGTTACCACGAACCGGGGAGGGGAAAGCCAATGCAGTCTCGAACAGTGGCAGGGATTGTGACAGCGAGAAGTCTGATTCAATGCAGCGTAGGGAGGCTGTAAGCGTGCTTCGCCGCTTTGCCGCCGCCCCATCAGAGTATGTCCTGAGATACACACGAGGAGAGCTTGAGCAGGAGGGGCTCGGGCTCAACTTCCTCTATAATCCGAGGACCACCGCCGTGGTTTGCGTCCCGATGACATCCTTGGATGCGTCGTTTGTGTTCACCGAGCGATCAGCCGATTTTCAACCCCTCAGCATAGAGGGGGACATCGTCTACAGGATAGGCGACCCCAAGAAGGCGGCCACCATCATCGACTTCACCGTCCGACCCGACGAACCTGGAAATCGAGATGCCGCTCTGCGAGCTCTCAGGANNGGCTGCGTCGGCTGCGACGGACATAGGCAGGTCGGTCAAGATACGGATGGCCCATTCGAGCCTTCTCGCGACGATTGGCGTGCGAGTGATGGGAGTCCATCTGAAGAGGATCAAACCGCCCTCGGAGGTGGTCAGCGCTCTGGAGACGCACTACCTCGACTCTGTCACGAGAGGGGGCCGCGCCGAAGATGGTCCCCCTCTCCTCCTGGCGGGGTCACAGTTGACTGGCTCGACTGGCAGCATGCCCCTCTCGAACGAGCCGGGGTCTGTGGCGTGCACTGATAGCTGCCCGTTCAGGCACATGTGCGGAGACTACCTCGCAAACGTCCACGACGGCAACGCAAGATGCACGCTCTTCCGTGGCTTTCCAGTGTGACCCGCTGCGGGACCTCACGCCTCCGCTACTGGTTCAAGCCCGCCATCCGAGACTCGGCGAGAGACGGCCCGCGCCAATGCGAAAGTCAGCGCCAGCGAGACNNGAGCCGAGGCTTCTGAGGAAGCTGACGAGGCCGACGCGAGTACAGTCACCTCAGTGACATTGAACTCCAGCCACGGGGCTCCATGGTACAGCAATCCCCCTCCGCGGGGGTTGTCGAACACATGCGGTCCGGAGATCGTCAGGATCTTCTCCACGTCGTCGTAGTGGATCTGTCCCTCAGGGAGACCGCTCAGGACACTCGTCCCCGGCTCCATCTCGCCAAGATAGCGTATGACGTCGTAGTCTGACGTGTCCCCGCCCCAGACGTTCTTGATGGAGTTCTTGTCCATCGCCTGGCCGTAGTAGCCGATGATATCCGTCCCATGAGGAAGCTCGACGACCAGCTCCGCGTATTCCGGCAATGAGAGCGCCCAAGGAGTGCCTTCGTAATCCCTCTCGGTCGAATAAGCGGGGTCTCCGGCGTTCCAGCTCTGGTATGTCAGGTAGTAGTACGGGGTGAACTGCGAGTCCTGGTGCGATTGAGTCGCCGGCAGGTAGTCCGCGCCCGTGGCCTCCCACGCCCACGCCCCAGGAGCGCCGGTGACGGCCTCGCTCGCATTCGCCTTCACGGCGTGCAGGCTCCACTGACACACGGTGTCCATCATGACATCCGACTCGTCTTCCGAGTAGTCCACCGTCATGTTGAAGTCCTCGAAGTAGGCCTGATGGGGAGATATACCGCTCTCAAGCAGCCATCTCGTCATAAGGATCTCATAGCCCGCAGAAAGGTGCGCTATCTGCAGATTCACGGTGGACTCATCTCCGGTGAGCCGCATCATGGTGCCAAGGTCGAGGTAGATGTACTCATAGGCGTTGTATATGTCCAGCCTGTCGTTGCCTTCAACATCCAGCCAATCCCTCCAGGCCGTGACGTAGGAGGCTTCGTTCGATGTCCACCAAGCGGCAGGTGTCGCCGAGGTCGGCATGTTCAGCCACTCCTCGGCCGCTTCCCTGTTCAGGGTCACATCGTACTGTGTCGCCATCCAGTAGCCGTCGGTCCCATCCGCGAAGTCGTCTCCCGGCCAATCGGGGTGGTCGCCCCAGGTCGGGATCCAGTAGGTGTCCCACCAGCCTCCCGCGTACGGGTCGATGTAGTTGAAGTTGATGTGGACGGAGGCCTCCGCCCCGACCATCTCGGGGCCGAAGATCGGCATGAACTCGGGAGCGCTGACGTTGACATAGCCCACGTCGACCGCAGTCACGTTCCACCTATATGGCGCGTAGATCTGCCCTTGGTCGCTGTTCCCGTTGGGGTTGGCGCTCATCGAGTACAGGTAGGTGACGCTTCCGGGGTCGGATGTCAGAATCCGCTCCGTGTCCCATGTGGCGCTCGCGACCCTGTAGTCCCAGAACCCGTGCCAAGGCTCTTCGAACATGTCGTATATCCTGTACGTGACGGACGAAGTCACGGGTGGGGTGACCTCGATGTCAATCGTGTCAGTGAGCGCGCCATCCGACTTGTCCTCCACCGTGAGCGTCTGCGAACCCGTCTGAGAGAGCGACAGGCCGGAGAAGGCATGGGAGCCTTCGTCTCCAGGCAGGAACATGTAGTCCTCAGGAAGCACCACGTACACGCTGGTGTCGGAGGACCCGAAGGTCACCTCGCCATCGTACTCCGTGAAGACCTCGCCGTACTGATGGTACGCGGTCACCGTCACTCCGAAGGTCACGTTCTCCGTCACCGTCGATGGACCGGTTAGGTCTAGCGAGTCGGCCACGAGATCCTCTATGACTATCCATTCCTGGCTACCGGTCCAGCTCGAGTCGGACTTGTCCTCGACGCTCACGTTGAACACTCCTGGTTCGTCGAACATCACCGCGTCGGGGAACATGTGGACTCCGGCGTCAACCGGCGTGAAGGTATAGTCTGACGGGAGCTCGTATATGCCCGAGGCGTTCGTAGAGAAGGTGACCTCACCCAGATAGTCCTCGAACGGGGAGCCGTATTGGTCGAATATCGTTACGGTCACCGAGGATCGGTTGTTCTCCCACATGTCCTCGATTCCGGTCACCGTGAAGTAGTCAGGCCCAGGCGACTCTCCGACGATCCATACCTCGAGAACGCCGGATATAGCGGAGTCGGACGTGTCGTTGCACCACACCGTGAAGTAACCTTCAGCGGTGAAGTTGATAATCACCTCCACAGTCGGGTCGCCAAGCGAGAACGTCGAGTCACTCGGCAGCATCACCTCACCGGTCCTGTTCGCCTCGAACGTGACCGTGCCCTCATACGACATGAAGACACGATCGTACTGGTCGTACACAGTGACTGTCATCGTCTGGTCAGTGTTCACCTCGGCGGGATCGTCCACGCCTGTCAGCGTGAAGTAGTCGGCTTCCGGTGCCGCGAGCACTGTGACCGAGCCTTCACCGGTCGCATCGATAGCGCCAACATCGCTCACGTTGACCAAATGCATACCAGGCGTGCTGAAGGTGACATCGAAGTCCTGCACGCCGCTCATGGCGGGCTCGAAGGCGGTGTCCGCCGGCAGGTCGGCACCGACATCGTCGGAGTCGAACGTGACCGTGCCGTCGTAGCCAGTGTATACCTCGTCCCATTGATTGTACGCCGTCACGGTGACGACGGTCGGTTCGGTGGCGATCACGTCATCGCCAGAGAAGGCGACTTCGAAGTAAGAGATGCTCGGGCTCTCCTGGACGAGGATCCCGCTCTGCGTGCCCGAGATCGACGAATCGACCGTATCAGTGGCAGTCAGGTAGTGAGTCGCCTGATGCGTCTCCGAGTCGACCGTGTTGAAGGCCACCGTGAACGTGTGCACTCCCTGGTCAGAGGCCGGGACGAAGGTGTAGTCTTCAGGCAGCACGGCAGCGAGGTCTGACGACTCGAATGTCACCGTGCCCGAGTAATCCGTGTAGACGTCTCCCGTAAGGGAGTTCCTCACGGTGACGTTGAAGCTACTGACCTCGCTTATCTCCAACGGGCTTCTCACATCCTCCACGAACAGGTCCAACGAAGGGGGACCTGTCACGGGGGGCCGGAACTCGACGTAGGGAGCGCCGTAGGGCAACAGTCCTATGCGGTCCCACTCGTCCATGAGCCACTCGTGAGCGGTCTGGTCCCTGGACCAGGTCCACATGTCGAATGGCCCGAGATAGGTTATCGTGCGTGCGTCGTCATCTATCGAGATGTGGGTCGACGAGTCAGACGGCATCGGCTCGGCGTAGACCACGGTCATGGCCGCCGTCGAGTCGATGGTCCCCGGCACGAGGTCTCCGTCTATGCCGTCGGCGTCGTGCGCGAAATACAGGAGATCGTCGCCCGCGGGCCATTCCAGCACGAGGGTCTCCCCCTCGGACAGGTTCCAGGCTCCAGGGGTGTAGTCCCAATCCATCTCGTCACCGTACCAGGCGCTTCCTGGAGCGTAGTTGACGTAGGTGAAGTCCGCATATGGATCAAAGAGCGATATCGGGTAATCGGGGGTGGACTCGACATAATCGGCCATCATGCCTTCCCAAGCCCAGCAGGGCTCGGCCTCCTCGGTGGTCTCGTACGCGTACGCGGCATACGCCACCGCAGCATCGATTTCCAGATCGGCCATCTCAGGGCCTATCGTCGCAACGAGGGTCATGTCCTCCATCCAGTACTCGACCGGCATCCATGCATCGCGCAGCCATCTGAACATGAGAGCCTCCAGACCCCAACCGACCGTGTCAATGGTCATGCGCACTTCCGTGCCTACCTTCTCGGCGTCGATGCTGAGGTAGTAGAGGTCCAGATAGTACTCGTATGCGTTGAATATAGCAAGCCTCTCGTTGCCAGCCTCGTACTCGAGCCAAGCCCACCAGGCTTCCTCTATGTCTTGGCGGTTCGAGAACCACCACGCGTCGAAGTCATCGTACTGCGTGGATGTGACACCGAGGACGGCCATCGCGGCCTCTCGGTCCATCGTCACGGTCCCGTTGAGCTTGACGTACCATCCGTCATAGTAGGACAACGGTCCGGCTCCCAACCTGTCGGCACAGTAATCGTAGGTCGCGTAGTCCATCAGCCAGTTGATGACCGCCGTACCGCCCCTAGCATCTCCGAGGTACGGAAGGAACTCAGGGTTCGTGTTCATGCTCAACTCGGTCATGTTCTTGCCGGTGATGTTCAGGCGCATCAGAGTGTATATCCACGTGTTGCCAGGCGGCAGCCCGGAGTTCATGTAGACGTACGGATAGGTGTCGGTTACCGCCCATTCGTCGCCGACTATATTCTCGCGCCACTCGTACCACTCTCCGAGGGGCGGACCGAACAGGTCGTACCAGTAGTAGTCCACGGTTCTCACCGATTCCTCGGTCGTCACAGTGATCAGGGCGTAGCCATCGACCACTATGCTTCCTTTCGTCGCCTCCACGGTGAGATTCGCGTTTCCCTCCACGGATGCCTGGAAGGTCACGGTCTGTCCTGTGGTCGAGCTCAACGAGTAATCGCCAGCGCCCATTCCGGTGACGGCCCAGGTGAACGTGGCGTCGGAAACCTCGTCGCCAACTGAGTCGACCGCGACCGCGGTGAAGGCCCACACCTCGCCGGGCAACAGAGTCTTGGACGAAGGGGCGACCGTCACCGAGTCCAAGAAGGGCGGCTCGACCGTTATGTCGACTGACGCCTTCGCAGTCTCACCCTTGTAGGTGACCTCGCACTCTATCGTCCCGCTACCACCCTCAATGCCTGCGTAGAAAGTGACGCTCGACCTCGCGGCGTAGTTGAAGATTCCCAAGTCAGAAGGGGTGACCGACCACGAGTATGAAACGCCGTCGTCCGCCGTGACTACGTCTGAGCCCCACGTCACCTCGACGGACAGCGCCTGAGACCCGCCTGCGGGCAGATCTGAAATCGTCTCGGGGAGCATCTTGACCCCCAAGTCCTTCCCAGAGAGGAGCACGTAGGCGACGCTCCCTATCAGCGCGGCCACGACAATGACCGCGACGAGCATTACCCACAGCTTCCTCTTCTGACCCTGCGTCTTCGGCGAAATCGACTCCACACGCTCAGGTTCGAGGCTCTCAGCCGGCGAAGGCTCTTCAGCATCAGCACTGTTAGTAGACAATGATCCTCCCTCCGAATTCTCGTTCGTGTAGAATTAGATGATTTCCGAAGTATATCTATAATCCACCGGAATGAAATTCGGTACTTGCCATTTGGATGAGGCCCTATTTGAATGTCTTTCAATTCGAGTCCGGAAGGTCCCCCGAATCTGACGGTGCGGAATTGCGTTCGATGTCCTCTGATGGAAGAAGGAATCAGGGTCTCAGGATAGCGCCAATGCTACCCCTCGCTCTGGGAGAATACCCCCTAGATCATCGAAGCCTGAAGGAACCTAGGCTTTGAATCTGGACAAGAAGTCGTCGATCGGGATCGCCGGTAGTGTGCTTGTCTCCAGCGTTCCCCTCGATCCCAGGTCGACCATAACCTTGGAGATTGCCACGTCGTTCTCCGCCTCGAGTATCGTCAGGAAGTCGTACTCGCCAAGGAGCGCAAACTGGTGCAGGACACGAGCACCCATGTTCGATATCTCCTCGTTCACTTCCTTGACCCGCTCGGGCTTCGCCTTCAGTGTCTTCCGGCCTTCGTCCGTCAGCTTCGACAACACAGCGTATACCGCCATTTCCTCCACCCAACGGACATTATGATGGTCCCGCCTCATAGGCCTTTCCATCGAAGGGGGACCAATCTACGACAAGGAGCTCTGTGCACCAATCTCGGTCGCCACGCCTCGTCTATTCTGACGGTCGGCGCAGGCGCGACTGAATCGCCCTGCAGTTCTTGGCCATCTCCTCGATGTATGAAATCGTGGAAGGGTCGCTGCAGTAATCCCTGGCAAGGTCCGCGTAGAAGCATGCGACCTCCGCGAGTGATTGGACATCCGGGATCATGCCGTTCTCGATCGAATCCAACTTCCCCCTCGAAATCCTGAGATCCCTGAGCTCCATGCGATGGATCATCGAGAAACGCGCCCTCTTCAGTACGTCCAGCATCCTCTTCTCGTAGACGTCCCTCGGAGTAGCCCCTGACCGCATCGCGAGGAAGTCCT
>DUGQ01000023.1 GCA_013331315.1 Thermoplasmata archaeon | reverse complement strand
ACAACGTCACGAGAGAGGACGCGGACCAGTTCTCCCTTTGGAGCCATCAGAAGGCGGTTCGAGCGATGAAGGACGGTTCGTTCAAGGACGAGATGATCCCCGTGGAGGTCAGGTCCAAGAAGGGACCGGCATCGATATCCGAGGACGAGGGCCCCAGGGAGGACACCACGCTCGAGGTCCTCGGGAAGCTCAAACCCGTCTTCAGGGAGAACGGTGTGCTCACCGCGGGGAACTCGTCGAGCATCAATGATGGCGCATCGGCCCTGGTGGTCGCGGACGAGTCGAAGGCAGCGGCACTGGGCGCAGAACCCCTGGCACGGATAGTCGACTACTCCACCGCGGGCACGAAGCCAGAGCTGATAATGGAGGCGCCCATCCCCGCGGTACAGAAGCTCCTGGAACGGAACTCGCTCAAGATATCGGACATCGACTTGTTCGAGCACAACGAGGCCTTCTCGACGGCGTCGATAGCGGTCAAGGATTCTCTCGGTGTCCCCGACGAAGTATTCAACGTGAACGGCGGGGCGGTCGCCCTGGGGCATCCGATCGGCTGCAGCGGGGCGCGTGTCTTGACGACCCTACTATACGCCATGAAGAAGAGGAGCGCGCATCGCGGCGTAGCCACGCTATGCCTGGGCGGCGGGAACGCCGTGGCCATCCTGGTCGAGATGTAGTCGTTCCGGCCGAAAACCAGATATCTGGACCCGCACTACCCCCTCGCAATAGAAGGGGCGTGCGTCATCTGAGATCTGAGGAGCTCTTACAGTCAGTAGCCAGGGACCAGGATGAGATCGTCAAGGCGCTTTGTGACATGCTCAGGATCAACGCGGTCGGTCCTGAGAACGGCGGCCCTGGGGAGGCGGAGCGTGCCGATTTCCTGCTCGAGCTCCTGAAGGAACTGGGGTTCGAGGACGTAGAGCAGTACGATTCGAAGGACCCGCGCGTCCCGTCCGGCAGGAGGCCCAACATGGTCGTCCGTGTCCGGGGCACCACGGATAGGAACATCTGGGTCGTCACGCACATGGATATCGTCCCCGAGGGCGACCTCAAGGCGTGGACATATCCACCGTACGAGCCGAAGGTCATCAACGGCCGCGTGTACGGCAGGGGGTCGGAGGACAACGGTCAGGAGCTCATAGCCTCCCTATTCGGCCTCGTCGCGCTCAAGAGAGCGGGCATCACGCCTGAGTGCAACATCTGCCTGGGCTTCGTGTCAGATGAGGAGTATGGGAACTCGCACGGTATCGAGGTCCTCCTGGACAGGAAGCTCTTCCGACAGGGAGACATCATCCTGGTGCCCGACCACGGCTATCCCGACGGCGCGTCCATGGCGGTCGTCGAGAAGAGCGTCGCGTGGGCCAAGGTGGTCGTGGTCGGCAGGCAGACTCACGGGAGCACGCCCGCTCACGGGGTGAACGCGTTCGAGGTCGCATCGAGGTTCCTCTGCGATTGTATGGATCGATTGCGGGCGCGGTTCCCTAAAGCGGACCCGTTGTTCGACCCACCCGAGAGCACGTTCGTGCCCTCGAAGTGCGAGGCGAACGGCTTCAACATAAACACCGTACCCGGAAGGCAGGAGTTCTACTGCGACTTCAGGATACTTCCCGACTACCCGTTGGATGACGTGCTGGCGGAGATGCGGGCCGTGGCGAAAGAGCACGAGACCGCGTCTGGCGCGAAGATCGAGGTCGGGTTCATAGACCGAACGGAGTCCGCCGGGAGGACGCCCCCCGACTCCGAGGCGGTCCAACGGCTGGGAGAGGCGATCACGACCGTGGGCGGCTTCAAGCCTAAGCCGATCGGCATAGGCGGGGCGACCTTCGCCAACCCGTTCAGGCGTGCGGGCTTCGAAGCCGTCGTCTGGAGTACGATCCCTGGGACGGGCCATGACGCGGACGAGTACATCGAGATATCCGGCCTGATGTTCGACACGAAGACCTACGCGATCCTGTTCGCGGGGGACAACCTAGAGAAAGGCGACTAGAGCGCCTGAGGCTGCCGCGGCGATTTGTCCCCGAAGATCCTCGCTAGCATCCACTCGGCGTCGAACCGTCGGAACTCGTCGTACTCCTGGCCGTAGCTGACGTACGCTATCGGCTTCCCTATCGTCTTGGCTATTGAGAGTGCGGCCCCGCCCTTCGCGTCGGCGTCTATCTTGGTCAGAATCACCGCGTCTATGCCAACGGCCTCATCGAACCTCATTGCCTGCTCGACCGCGTCCGAACCCGCGAGCGAGTCGCCGACGAAGAAGATCAAGTCGGGTTTCGCGACGCGCTTGATCTTCCTCATCTCGTCCATGAGGTTCTTGTTCGTCTGCATCCTGCCGGCGGTGTCTATCAGGACGAACTCCTTCTTCCTGGCCTTGGCGTGTTCGACGGCGTCATAGGCGACCGCGGCGGGGTCGCTTCCCGCCTGATGCTTGATCACCTTGCATCCGAGCTTCTCCGAATGGAGCGTCAGCTGCTCGATAGCCCCTGCCCTGAAAGTGTCCCCAGCTGCGAGGACGCAGCCGTGCCCCCTCGCTTGCAGCCTGTGCGCAAGCTTGGCTATGGCGGTGGTCTTGCCTGTCCCGTTGATGCCGACGAACATCATGACTGTCGGCGGGGCCTTAGCCTTCGATATCTCCCCCAGGGAGAACTCCTGCCCGGAGAGAACCTCCTTCACGGCCGAGCGAAACGCGAGTTCGACCGCCTCTTCCAGCCTGAAGCCTCTGTCCACCTTCTTGCCAGTGAGGAACTCGCGCACTCCCTTCGTCAACTCCTCGACGACTGGGAGGGCGACATCCGCCTGGAGGAGCCCTATCTCCAGCTCGGAGAGGACCTCGTCCAGCACGCTGTCCCGAAGCTTCCTTCCAGAATCACCCACGGCCTCTGACAGGTCCTCGACCGGCCTCGCCTTGGCGACGTTCGATGCCGTGGCCAGCTTCTCTCTCAGGGCCTTGAACATGAACCTTCCCCGGGCTACTGCGACCCAGACTGGGAGTAGTACTCCTGGATCTTCTCCGAGAGCTGCTGTATTGTCATCTCGGTCTGCTCGGCCCTCTCGGCAATCTTTCTGAGCGCTCGGCTGAGCTCGTCGATCCTCGCTGCCAGCATCTTCTCCGCCTCCTCAGGCGAGCGCTGGAACGACACGCCGGAGCCCACGCCAATGACCGCGCTCTTCTCTTCAGAAACCCGCGCGTGCACGAACGAGTCCGCTCCGACAGGGACCAATATCTCGTCGCCGGGCGCGCCTGCACCCATGCGCGTGATGGTGTCCTTGGCCCGCGAGTGCTCGTCTATGGTGAGGCTGATTATCTCCTGCTGTCTCACTAGCGCCTCATACTGGGCCTTGGCGGTCTCTATCATTGCGGCAGCTTCCCTGGCCTCCGTCTCGTCCATATCAGCCAGGNNCCTCCGTCTCGTCCATATCAGCCCCCCGCCTCCAGCAGGTACTTCACCTGGTGGTCGGTGACCTCGTCCGTCTTCAAGGCCTTGACCCCTTCGATTCTCACGAACTGCCGTTTGACCTTGTGTCTGCTGCCGATAAGCGAGAAGACTTTCTCCAAGGCCGCCGGCTCGTCCGCCGAGGCCACTTCGATGGTGAATGGCTGCCAATCACGAACAGAAATCCTGAACGCGCCCTTTATCTCGTAAGCTTTCATGATGACCCGCAAGGGCCCTAGAGAAGGTACTCCAGATAAAGCTTTTGCCAGTCCGCTCCTCGCGCGAGCGCCTGCTTCCGCCGGGTGAATAGGTATTCATACCATCGGATTCGTTCTCAGCGTCGTGAACGAAATCATCGAGGTGTTCCGCCCGGGCAAGTGCTTTCCTTCCGTGTCCGTCACGGGTGGTGAGTGTGCCCTGAACTGCCGGCACTGTGCGGGGCACTATCTGCGAGGCATGAAGCCCGCTCGCACCCCCAACGAGTTGATATCCCTGGCGCGTTCCCTCGATGAAGCCGGTGCTCTCGGCTTCCTGCTCAGCGGCGGATCGGACCCTGAAGGCAGGGTCCCGCTTGAGCGATTCACCGACGCCATTCGCCTGATAAAGGACGAGACGAGCCTTTCGATCAACGCCCACGTCGGGCTCGCGCCTGTGGCCACCTTAGATGACCTCGTGTCCGCGGGCGTGGACGCGTTCTCGGTCGACGTCTACGGGTCCGCGAAGGTCATACGCGAGGCGCTGGGGTTGTCGGCCACGCCAGATGACTTCCTGAGGGTCGTCTCAGATCTGGAGGCAGTCGGCGCCCAGGTCGTGGCCCCACATGTCTGCATAGGTCTCGAGCCCGGGGACCTGTCCGGCGAGTTCGGCGCGATTCGGCTGCTGGAATCCGCGGGCGCGAAGAAGCTGGTGCTCATCGCATTCACCCCGACAAAGGGAACTCCATATGCGTCGCATTCCCCTCCCGCCCCCGAAGAGATCATCGAGGTAACTCGCTTCGCTAGGGCTCATATGCCACGCACGCGACTGCTTCTTGGTTGCATGCGCCCCAGGAGCACGCGCGGCTACGAGGTCGAGGCCGCCGTCGCCGGGGTCGACGGCATAGCGATGCCCTCCGGTGATACGGTGAGACGCCTACGTACGCAAGGGGTGGATCTGAAGGAGAAGCCTATCTGCTGCGCGTTCGCCTAGATCACTTGTATATCGACCCGCGCGAGTACTTCCTCTCTATCGGCGTGAGGTACGCTACCCAAGCGATGTTCGCGACTGTGATCGCCAGCGCGAGAACGGACACGATGCCCGTGAACAGCTCGGATGTGTCCCTCACGATCGTGACCGTCGCGACGGAGTCGGAGTCCCCGTATCCGTTTAGCACCAACGTGTACTGATCGTGGTCCGTCCGCGGCACCTCGATCGTCAGCGTTCCGTCCACGATGTAGTCGTTCCTGTTTATCCTGAGTAGGAACATCTGACTCGCCAGGCTGGAGTTGTAGTCCGCGGGCGGCTCACCCGCGACGAGGTATATCTCAACAGTCTCGGACGCGGTCGCCTGGACCTCCACCATCCTCTGCAGGGCGAGCGGGTCTCTCGACCAGAACACCATCGGCTCGTCCTCTGTCAGGATCGAAGTCTTGCTCGAGGACTCCTCCACCATGTCGAGGATCGGTGGCGTCATGAAGATCACGGTGACGAACCCCGCGATGACCGCCACGAATATCGCGTACCTGATAGAGTTCTTGGCCATCAGATGCTTGGCGCTCGAGCTCCTGGCGAACCGTATCTCCATCATCCTGAAGAAGAAGCTCTCGACGCATACGACGAGGATGAGCAGGACCATGACCGCGGCGAAGGAATCCAACGGGAGGTACAGGACGGGCTTCATCTGGGCGTCGCCGAAGATGAATATCATGACGAAGGCGAGGACCACGAGCATGATGATCTGGACCACATAGAGGGCCCATTTGATCCTCCTGATCTTGGCGAGTCTTATCGAATCCTCCAGGACCTTGCTGGAAAACGGCATCGAAGCCTTTTATGCAGTTATGGTTAATAAATACTTTTTGTGCTAGTTATCGAGGTCGGCCAGATTTCTGCATATAAGGTGGACGGCGACGTACGCGGGCACACTGGCCGCATCCTCTCCGATGTCGTGTCGCTCACCCTTCAGGGTGACCGAGGTCGGCGCCATGGCCCTGACCTTCACCTCGCCCTCCTCGAACGCCTTTGGGACCGCGTCCGTGAACGGGTCGAAGCGGTCGAGAGCCTCTCTGCCCATGGGCACGACCTCGAACCCTGTCTTGCCGTGCAAGGAACTCGGGAGACGGATGAGTCTATGGGTGTCGGAAGTCACGGGCTCGTCGGTCTCGCCCTTCACCCGCCCTTTGACACTCAGGCTGACCATCTCGAGGAAGGCCTCGGCATTCCGCTTCTCGGAGAAGACCTCGAAAGTGTCCTCCTCCCTCATCCGGTCCGCTCCGCTCATCCCCTTGTTCTTCACGAACAGGTCAGCATATAGCCCGTCTATCGTCTTGGGGCCTATGTCTCTCTCAGACGCCTCAAGGATGTCCGATATGCGCTTCCTGACCTCTTCCTCCGGAAGCCGCTCGAGGTCCGCCAGGAGGTCGTCTATCCCCTTTCGGATCCTGCCTCTCCAGCCACCGTTCTCCCGCCTTGGCATGTCTCGTCTGTGACCGAGCCCCGCGCGGTCCTTGAACCTGCTCTGCTCGAAGACGCGCTGGGGGAACACCCAGTTGAGGTCCAGGTCGGTACCGGTTATGTAATCCACGATCTCCCTTCTCTCGTGGGAGTTGAGCTTCAGGACGCTCGAGTGCGTGACATGGACGTGGTACCCCCTCCCCCCGGAGAAGACTATCTTAAGGTCCTCCTCGTCGAATCCAAGGTCGCCGTTCAGGAACTCGTCTATCAGCCTGACGACCTCAGTCTTCACCCTGGCCAGCATCTGGTCGTACGAGAGGCCCTTGGCGCCTTCGACGTGGTCCGCGTCCAGGTCGAAGAGCAGGTCCGCTCCACGCCACGACTTCTCCTTCATGGTCGGGGCATCGGGCTTCTCGTAGTAGGCGGATGAGTAGTACGCGTGAGATGGGACCTGCTCCACGAGGTACTTCTTGAGGGCGGCCCTGCTCGGAAAGGCGAGATGCCTCATCATGAAGGAACGATCGAAGAACATGAACCCGAACTCGCGTCTCGGGAACCTGTCGGGCATGTCCAGCGGAGCCCGTGTGTAGTGCCTGGCGAACTGCCTTGTCACGAACCTTCTGGAGTCGTCCGAGACCATCTCGGCTGCGTTATCCCAATGACGCGTATATTAAACTGACATGTGCGATTTTGCTGCGTGTCGACTACTCATGAGAAAGCATAAAAAGGACTCAGCACTATCAAGCGCTCCGCTAGGTAGAGTAGATGAACAAGATCTACGTGAAGCTCGTTCTTAGCAGCGAGGGCGAGTCCCCGAAACGCATCGTCGAGCGCATGAAGCACATCGGTGGCCTGCCTCTCGTGGGTGATTTCGATTTCGAAATCGAGCTCGGCCCCGACGAGCGCCTGTTCGACAAGCTCGACTCGATCCACAAGACCCTCAAAGGTTCGAGGGTCAGGTATATGATCACGACTCTGGCTGAATCTGACAGGGCATCTGAGGGCGGGACGGCCACGCATCCAGTCGCTCCCTTGGAGGAGCTCAAGTCGCCTGAAGCGAGAAAGGACGTGTACCGCAAGAAGCTGGACCGATGGAATGAGATGGGGCTGGACGTCTCCGAGCTCGAACGCCTTCTGGAAACGGACATGGCGCACTTCAAGGAGGCCAGCAAGGAGTTCCTGAGGACTCACCTGAACAAGGTCTCAGTCGTGAGCGACAAGCATCCGCCTGAGAACCAGCGCGACGGTGAGGTGCTCGCCCTTCTGAACGAGGATGGGAAGACCATCGAGGACCTCTCGAAGGCGACGGGCTATTCCGAGGAGCAGGTGACCCTCTCGCTTGGACGCCTGATCTCGTCTGGCAGCGCGAGAGTCATGACGGACGATTCGGGGGAGAGATACGTTCTGATTCCCCCGCCCGCACCGCCACCCACTAAGAAGCTCAGGACGCTCCCGGCAGAGGACGCGGAGGAGGCCGAGGACAGGGTGTACAGCGCTCTCTCCGCCAACGGATCCACGAGGGATCAGGTGCTCAGAGCCACCCGGTTGCCAGATGACCAGTTGTCGAAGGCGTTGGCGTCTCTCTCTAAGAAAGGGCGCATCCGCGTCATAGGGAAGGGGAAGAAAGCCAGGTTCGTCCCGGCCTGAACGCGACCGCGACGCTCCCCCAGTCGCCGATGCATCTGGAAAAGGCTTTATACAGACCCCCTCGATTGAGCGACGCATCGGAGGTTTTCCTTGCGCGCGGTGAAGTTGGCCAGGACCAGCGTCAGATATCGCGGTTCTGATGGGCCAGCTCTACGCGATTTATCCGTGGAGATCGATGAGGGCGATATCACACTTCTGCTCGGACGCAACAACGCGGGCAAGTCCACCTTCTGCCGGCTGCTCAGCGGCCTGGTCCCTCATTCTCTTCCGGCCGAGGTGGAAGGCGAGGTCGAAGTTCTCGGAAGGACTGTGAAGCGGACCTCAGTCGCCAGACTATCGACGATGGTCGGGTCCGTCTTCCAGGAACCCGAGAGCCAGCTCTTCTGCATGAGCGCCGAAGAAGAGGTGGCCTTCGGGCCTGAGAACATCGCCTTGCCCAGGGAGGAGATAGCCGCCAGGGTGGAATGGGCGCTCGAGGAGGTCGGCCTTTCCGGCTTCAACAAACGGGCACCGTCGTCCCTTTCAGGCGGTGAGAAGCAGCGGCTGGCAATCGCCGCCGCGCTCTCCATGCGCCCCAGGCTCTTGGTCTTGGACGAACCAACGTACGCCCTCGATCCCGTTGGGCGGTCCGACCTATACGACCTCCTCCTCACGCTTAGGAAGAAGCACATGATGACGATAGTGCTCGCCGAGAGAGACGCGGAGGAGATGACCGGATTTTGCGACCGGATCATACTTCTGAAAGACGGGAGCGTCCTGGCTGACGACAAGCCCAGGAACGTGCTCTCCCAGGTGGAGCTCCTGGAAGCCGCCGGGGTCGCCCCTCCGCAGATGGCTGAGCTGAGTTCTCTCATGTCGCGGAAGTACCCTGGCCTGGTCAACGAGTTCATGACCGTCGATGAGGCCGAGCTAGAGATATCCAGGTTGGCCGGCAATGTCTCAGGAGGGCGGCCTTGATGGAGCCCCGGGCCATTGCCCCCTCCCCTATCATCTCGCTCGAGGGTGTGAGTTTCTCCTACGAGGGCGGGAGCGAGGCACTGAGAGGGGTCTGCCTCGACATCCGTGAGGGGGAATACGCCGCGCTCGTCGGGGGGAACGGCTCGGGGAAGACCACTCTCGCGAAGCATCTCAACGGCCTGCTAAAACCCTCCTCGGGTGTGGTGACCGTCGGTGGAGTGGACACTAGGAAGACGAGCACGGCCACCCTGGCTAGGACTGTCGGGTACGTCTTTCAGAACCCAGATCACCAACTCTTCTGCACGTCGGTGGAGGATGAGGTCCGGTTCGGTCCCCGAAACATGGGGTTCGGGGAGGAGCGCACCATCGCCTTGGTGAACCGTGCCGTCGCGTTGACGGGGATTGGCGATATTCTCACGCAGTCGCCGGTGACTCTGACGCTTGGCGACAGGCGGAAGGTGACCATCGCCTCCGTCCTGGCAACCGCTCCTCGGGTCCTGGTGTTTGACGAGCCCACCACCGGCCTCGACTCTGTCGAATCGAAGCAGTTGATGGAAACATTGGACGCGCTGCGTTCTGAGGGGATCGCGATCCTTCTGATAACGCATGAGATGCGGCTCGTGTCCCAACACGTCGACAGGGTGATCGTCATGTCCGAGGGGGCCATTGTCGCGGACGCGAGCACCGACGACGCCTTCTCCGACCCTGAGATGCTGAGGAGATGCCATCTCATCGCCCCCCCGGTGACCGTGCTGGCACAGAGGCTGCGGTCGAAGAGGCTCATGGCCTCGACCGCCTCGACGCCGTCCCAGTTGGCCGACCGACTATCGTTCGTAGGGGGGTCGGGACGATGACGAGGTTCAACGACCTGTACACTGAGGCCGACACGTTCCTCCACCGCATGGATCCGCGGGTCAAGATGCTCTCAGTTCTGACGCTGAGCCTGCTCGCGTTCGTCCTGACCACCTTGGCGTATCTGGTCGTGCTTCTCGCATTCATCTTTCTGCTCCTTCTGTTGGCGAGAGCGAGCTATAGGAAGACCGCGTTCGCAATGAAGTTCGTGTTCAGGTTCATGGCGCTCATCGCGGTCCTGTGGCCCTTGTTCGACCCGACGGGCACACCGGAGCTGTTGCGCGTGGGCCCCCTCGTGGTGACAGAGCCAGGAATATGGCGTGGCCTCACATCGGCCGTGCGCGTGGGGTGCCTCGCCACGGTCTGGTACATCCTGATATTCACGACCTCGCAGCGCGACCTCGTCCAGGGCCTGGTTAAGATGGGCCTCAGGTTCGATTTCGGCCTCGCCCTGGCGATCGCGTTGCGATACTTTCCCGCCTTCGGGACGGTAATGGACTCGATCATCGACGCGCAGCGTTCTCGCGGCATGGAGTTCGAGAAAGGCAACATCTTCGTCCGTTCGAGGAAGTACGTGGCCGTGCTCGGTCCCGCCGTGGTGTCGGCGCTCAGAACGGCCGACACCCTCGCGCTGGCACTTCAGTCGCGCGCGTACGGCGCGCGGAGACGCAGGACCTACCTCCGCGAACTTCGGATGCACAAGGGCGACTATGTCGCGTTGGCGATATCCGTAAGCCTGTTCGTGGTACCAGCGTTCGCGAAGTACGCTCTGTCTGTGCCTATATGAAGGCTATAGTTTAAGTACCGACCCAGGTTTCCGCGTGACGGACGACATGACAACGGAGGCAGGGCCGGTGGATATGCCAGACGATGAACTGGACCAGCAGGACGGCGCCGGTTTCGTCTCCCCGAGAACCGTGGCCTTGTACGGCGTCCTGACCGCGATGACGACCGCCATCACCTTCGCGACATTCATCTACTTCGCCCCGACGAAAGGGTATTTCAACATGGGCGATTCGATGGTCTTCTTCTGCGCGTTCGCCTTCGGTTGGAGGGCTGGCGCGATATGCGGCGGAGTCGGTTCAGCGGTGGCCGATGTTCTGCTCGGCGCGGGCTTCTTCGCGCCCTACACCTTGATTGCGAAGGGGTCCGAGGGGCTCGTCGCAGGACTGATCGGAAGAGTTCGCGGATGGGGGGAGTTCGCGAAGATCCTGGGCATCGCGGCCGGAGGCACTTGCATGGTGCTGACCTACCTCCTCAGCGAGGTCTACCTGCTCCATGCCGGTTGGCCCGCGGCGCTCGCCGAGGCGCCCGGAAACGTGCTGCAGGTAGTCATAGGCGGGACGGTGGGCTCGCTGCTCGCGCTGTATGTCAAGCAGGTGTACCCGTCGTCCGGAGCGCGATAGGTCGAGTCCGGCTCACTTCTTCTTCAGCTTCGAGAGTTCCCTGTCGCCGATCTTGTCTCTGGGCATGATCCTCTTCATGCCGGCCATCATGTTCATCCCGAAGTTCATGAAGGCCGCCGGCAGGGATATCCCGAAACGGGTGCCCGTCTCCACGACCTTGCCCGGGTTCATCACGCCGTTCGGGTCCACGAGGTCCTTTATCCTGCGGATCAGCTCCGCCCCCTCGCGCCCGCGGTACCTGTTCAGGTTGCCCGCGAAGAACAGACCCAGGCCGACCGGTCGTCCGCCGTTCTCGAACGCGATGTCGCCGAGCTTCTTGCCGAACCCCATG
>DUGQ01000154.1 GCA_013331315.1 Thermoplasmata archaeon | reverse complement strand
AGCCCCCCGGCGAGGTGGGCGGCCCTGTACGTCTCCTCGCTCTCGGTGCACTCGACATACAGGTCCGCGAAGGTGTCGAGGTGGCCCGAGGCTTTGAACCCGGGCTCGGGCGCTATGATCGGGCACACGAGCTCCTGGAGTCCCTCCTCGAGGACGTACAGTCTCCTCCAGTGAGACTCGACATTCGCCTTCAACGCCGCGCCGAGAGGGCCGTAGTCGTAGAATCCCGCGGCGCCCCCGTAGATGTCGTAGGCAGGCCATAGGAGCCCCCTGCGCTTGCACAGAGACAGCATTTCCTGGGGATCCATCTGACATCACTTGATGAGCGTAGATATGACGTCCGTATCGTATATCATGGCCACGAGGTTGTCCTTCGAGTCCCTGACCGGGAGCTGCCCGAAATCGTGCTTCCTCATGGTCTTCGCGGCGTCCGCGACGAGCGTCTTCTTGAAGACAGTGACAGGGCTCTGGACCATTATGTCCTTCACCGTGAGCTTGGGCAGGTTGACCTTGGAGACCTCGTACCACAGCTTCATGACGTTCCTGATGCCCTCCCAGTTCCAGTTGTCCGCGCCGTTGTTGAGCCCGAGGTCGCTCATGACGACCGTGTTGTCGACGACGCTCTGGTTGAATATGTCCCGGTCCGTGACGATCCCCACCAGCTTCGCGTCGTTGTCCAGCACCGGGAGGGCGTAGACCTTCGCGGCCCTGAACGTCGCCAAGGCGACGGCGAGCGGCGCGCCGGCGTAGATCGGTATGCATGGCGACCGCACGATGTCCTCGACGGCCACCTGCGGGTTCTCCCTCTCGACCACGATGAGCAGGTCCGTGGGGGTGACGATGCCCACGAGCTTGTCCTTCTCCACGACGGGGAGATGGCTCAGGGTCCGTTCGACCATGATCTTGGCCGCATCCTTGACGCTCGCCTTCGGCGTGATGGTCGGGTAGTCCCTCTTCATCACCAGGGCCAACTGCTCCTCCTCCGGCTTGGAGAAGATGTCCTGACGGGTGACGAATCCCGCGAGGGTGCCATCAGACGTCTTCACCACGGGCATCCCTGTCTTGTTGCTCTTCACGAGCTTCTTCAGCACCTCTGTCCTGGTGCCGGGTAGCTCGGCCACTATCGGGTTCTCCGTCATTATGTCCTTGATCTTCATCTGCGGGTCACCTCCTCTTGCTCCTGACCACTAGGACGGGGCACGGCGCGTATCTAGTGACCCTCTCGGCCACGCTCCCCATGAAGAGCTTCGAGAGCGCCGATCTGCCGAGCGTGCCAAGGACCACGAGGTCGAAGTCGGCCGCGAGCTCCACTATCTTCCGAGTGGGGGACCCCTCGACTATGAGGGGCGTGACCGTCACGCCGATCGACTTGCCCTCCTCGACGACCATTTCCACCGCGCGCTTGCCTTCGTTCTCGAGATGCGAGTACACGCTCACGATAGACGAGTCCATCGGGAAGCTGACGAAGGTGGTCTGGTCGACGACGTACAGAGCCGTGACGTCCGCGCCCAGCACCTTCGCGAGATGAAGGCCCTGCGAGACGGCTTCTTTAGTGTATTCCGAGCCGTCAGTCGCTATCAGGATCTTCCTCAGGCTTTCCAATCACCCGTCCTCCTTATCCGTCCGTCCTGTATCACCGCAGCAACTCCCTCGACCCCGTCCGATGACACCAACTCAAGAAGCGGATCCTCGCCCTGGACATCCACCAAAACGAGGTCGTCGGATGTGCTCAATTCCGTAGTTATCTTGCCCTTCGGATTTAATACTTTGTGCCCAGAGTACGTTGCCAGACTGACGACATCTGTCGGAGAGAGCTCGTTCCTCCCGCGCCCGAGGGCATATGCCGCTCGAATCTCGGACAGCATGTCGGGAACGCATATCATCGCGTTGTCCGTCCCCAATGCGACGGACAGGCCCAGCTCGAGAAGTCTAGGGATGTCGGGCCTCAGGCCGAACGCCGAGTTCGACCTCGGGCAGACGACCACAGGAACCCCGGCCTCAGCGCACGCGCCCAGATCATCGTCGGAGGCGGATGTCATGTGGACCAGGAAATCAGGGTTGAGGCCGAGAACATCGTCGATGTCCTCCCTGCGGCTCTCGCTCGCGTGCAACGCGAACATCTTGCCATCGCCCTTGCACATCCTGGATGCGCGCTCCAATACGTCAATCGACCAGTCTGAGATGGAGCTGAACGCGAGCCCGTCACAGCGATCCAACAGCCGCGTTAGCTCCGCCTCGTCGAAGGGCGTCGCGGAAGGCCTTCCGAGGACGACCCCCGAGACCATACTCCCTCGCTCTGCCTCCAAAAGGCCGTTCACGCCAGCGACGCCCTCCTCGCGGAAGTCGACAAAGCGCGTCGTGCCAGTCCTCCACATCACATCCAGCGAGGTGCGCATACCAGAGCGCTTCTCCTCGTCCGATGCGGACCCGAGTGCCCTGTGCTTGAACCCGCCCGGGCCGACGATCTCCTCGACCGAGCCCTTCGGAGCGGGATAGGCGAACGAGTCCCCGAGGTGGGTGTGCGAGTTCACGAACGCGGGGAGTACGATGGAGCGGCGCGAGTCGGACGGAGGAGTCTCGAGCAAGATCTCCTTGGCTTCGCCTGCCTCCGCTCGCACGCATCCGGGAACGAGGCCGTCGGCGGTGAAGACCCATCTTCCCAGGTATTCGTCTGCCATGGTCTCCAGGCATCATGGTGAGCAGATATCTAAAATGTTATCCGCTACGGCGATTCCAGTTTCGCTCCCTCCACATCCCCTACTGTCGAACGTCGTTTCAGAGACTCTTGATTGGGTCAAGAAAATTTATATGGGGGGAGGCAATCCCCGAATCAATAGCACTGTGGAGGTCACCCAGATGGTTGCTAAGATCAACAAGGACGAATGTGTCGCTTGCGGCGCTTGTGTCGATGTGTGCCCCGAGGGCGCGATCACCTGCGACGATGTCGCGGTCGTCGACGAGAAGAAGTGCCTGGACTGCGGAGCATGCGTGGACGAGTGCCCTAACAACGCCATCACGATGGAATAGGCACCCAGAGCACGCGCGCACCGGAAGGACCTCGATCCGCGTCCGAGGTCCGTCGAAACCTCTTCCTCTTCGGATTATTGAATGATTTGCTTCGGACAAGCTTAAAATACGCACACCCTGCTGCTTACCCCCGGTGAGACGACGGCGTCCTGGCTGTTGACGGCAGTCATAATCGTTCTTGTCGCGTTCATCCCGTCCATCCTCTACCTCGTCTGGATCAGGAACACCGAGCGGTTCTCCCGCGAGCCGTACGGGAGACTCCTCAGGGTGTTCTTCTACGGCGCCTTCGTCTCCGTCCTGATCGCGATCGTCTTCGAACTCATCCTCGCGATCATTTTCAACCAGAACATAGAAAGGGTCTATGAGTATCTGGGGGAGAACCCGAGCATACCCACCATAGTCCTGGCGTGTGTGATCGCCCCGTTCGTGGAGGAGGCGGCCAAGGGGGTGGGCGTACTCAGGGCCCGGCGGTTCCTGACGGAGCTGGAGAACGGCATAGTCTATGGGGCGGCGGTAGGGTTGGGCTTCGCCGCCACGGAGAACCTCCTGTACGAGAACGCCGCGCTGATCGAAGGAGGCGCCCAGGCGTTCATCGCGACGGCCGTCATAAGGAGTATATCATCCGCGCTCCTTCACGCTACCGCCTCTTCGGTGATGGGGCTGGGGATGGCGAGGAAGGCGCTCAGGATGGGCGGCTGGGGACTCTACTACCTCGCGGCGGTCGCAATGCACAGCCTGTTCAACTTCGCGGCGTCTTTCGGGACCCTGTACGAGGACCGGTTCGGGGAGATCGCCTACACGATCGGGCTCGCGGCGGCTCTCGCGATCGTCTTCGTGGGCGTCTCCGCAATGCGCTCCAAGATACGGAGCCTGGACAGGGGACACACGAGACGGGCGAGGAAGGTCGTCTGAACCCCTAGACGCGACGGGAAACAAATATGAGGGGCGAGGGCCGATTCGCCTGCGTTGAAGTTCAGGGCGTTCATATCCGCGGACATCTCTCCCAGCGACTCTCTCGTGAGCCTTCTGGAACAGCTCAGACGGTCCACAGGTGACCTGAAGGTCGTCAGAGCCGCCAACCTCCACGTGACGCTCAAGTTCCTTGGCGACACCGACGAGTCGCTGATAGGCGACATAACCGACGGGATACGAACCTCCTCGAGGGGTGTCGGCCCGTTCAAGCTGAAGCTCCAGGGCATGGGGGCGTTC
>DUGQ01000103.1:5606-6102 GCA_013331315.1 Thermoplasmata archaeon | reverse complement strand
GATGAGTTCTCCCATGTACATGAACGCCGTGAAATCCGCAATTCTCGCCGCCTGCTGCATGTTGTGTGTGACTATGGCAATGGTGTACCGGTCCTTCAGGTCGAACAACAGGTCCTCTATCTTCGCCGTCGCGATTGGGTCGAGCGCAGAACACGGTTCGTCCAAGAGCAGGACCTCTGGCTCCACTGCGAGCGCCCTTGCGATGCAGAGCCTCTGTTGCTGTCCGCCTGATATGCTCACACCGGACGCGTCTAGATGGTTCTTGACCTCATCCCAGAGCGCCGCAAGTCTCAGGCTTCGCTCAACGGTCTCGTCGAGCTTGCCCCAATCCCTCTCTCCGTTCAGTCTCAGCCCCGCGACGACGTTGTCATATGTAGACATCGTAGGAAACGGATTGGGCTTCTGAAAAACCATCCCGACCTTGCGCCTGACGACCACCGGATCCGTGTTCGAGTCATAGACATCCTCGCCGTCCAGATACACCTTGCCCTTGACG
>DUGQ01000103.1:0-5564 GCA_013331315.1 Thermoplasmata archaeon | reverse complement strand
CCTATGATCGCTGTGATGGAGTTCTCTGGGATCTCCATGTTGACGTCCTTGACTGCGTGTACATCGCCGAAGAAAGCGTTCAGCTGCTCAGTGACAATCTTTGCTTCCATGAGGCTTTCACCACCTTGTTCTTCTTGAATCTCTTTCTGGTCAGAAGTCTGACGATAACGTTCAGGGACAGCACCATCGTGATTAGGACTAGCGCCGCTCCCCAGGCCTGCTGTTGCAGGTCCGCATAGGGTGACATCGCATTCCTGAATATCACCAGAGGCAACGCAGCCACAGGCTCCGTCAGTCCCGTCTCCCAGAAGCTGTTACCGAAAGACGTCAGGATCAGAGGTGCAGTTTCCCCTGCTATCCTCGCGATTGCCAACAGAGCACCGGTGACCAGGCCCGCCCTGCCGTTCGAGATGATGATCTTCAACACGGTCTTCCATCGTGGAACCCCGAGGGCTAGTGAGGCTTCTCTCAGCGAGTTGGGAACCATCCTGAGCGCCTCCTCAGTGGTGTTTGCCACTATCGGGATCATGATTATTGCGAGTGCGAACGCACCGGATATGAGGGAGAATCCGACGACGGTGACGATGAGGGAGTATGCGAACAGGCCGATGACTATCGACGGGAAATTGGCGAGCACGTCGTTGAAGAATCTGACAGTCCTTCCGAACCAGTTGTCCCCATACTCGGACACATAGACTCCTGTGAGTATACCCAAGGGCAGGCCGATTACGCTTCCCCAGGCGACCAGGAGGAGTGTTCCGAGTATCGCGTTTCCTATGCCGGAGTCCGCGGAGCCTGCGCTCTTCGTCCTCTCCGTGAGGAACTCCCAGTCTATTGCTGGTGCTCCCTTGGCGATGACCTCTACGAGTATGGAGACGAGGGGGATGAGCGCCACTAGGACACACCCGAGAGCGAGCAGGGAAGCGATGTGGTTGACCCGCTTCCGGGTCTTGTAGCTCCTCACATTCCCCCTCCGGTCATTGGAACCACCTTCATCACGCGTCCGACCATCAGCCGTGCGAACACATTTATCACGAGGGCCACGACGAACAGGACGACGCCTATCTCTATCAGAGACGACAGCATCAGGCCTTCCGCCTCCCCCCAGTTGTTGGCAATGACACTCGCCATCGTCTGGCCCGGGTCAAGTAACGACCACGAGATGAGGTTCGCATTCCCGATGGTCATCGTGACTGCCATCGTCTCTCCGATCGCCCTTCCGAGCCCAAGAATCGTGGCTCCGAATATGCCCGACCTGGCGTATGTGAGCACCGCTATCTTTGTGGTCTCGTACTTTGTCGCGCCAAGGCTGAGGGCGGCTTCTCTCTGTGAATCGGGCACCGCCATCATGCTCTCTTTCGAGACAGACGCCACGGTGGGTATGATCATCACCGCGAGTATGATGCCTGCAGCCAGCTTGTCGATTCCAAAGGCCGTGCCCTCAAAGAAGGGCGTCCAGCCGAGGACACTCATGAGAAAGGGTTCGACGGATCCAGTCAGTATCGGCCTGAGCGTATACATCGCCCAGAGGCCATATATGACACTCGGGACTGCAGCAAGGAGCTCTATCATGAACGACAGCGGCTCTCTGATCCAAGAAGGCGCGAGTTCCGAGAGGTATACGGCGATTCCGATGCTTATCGGGACTCCGATTAGGATGGCGACCGCTGAGGTCGTGAGCGTGCCAAAGATGAACGGAAGGGCAGTGTACAGATCTCTACCGGGGTCCCACGTGCTGCTGGTAAGGAACCGCAGTCCAAAGACCTCCATCGACTCCTGAGCATCGAACATCAGCTTGAGGACCAGGCTCCATAGGAGTACGAGGACTGCGAACGCGACGCCCATGACGGCGTACTTGAACAGCCTGTCCTCGAGCGAGGCTCTGCTACGCCATCTGCTTCCCTGTCTTCTTCCCAGATTCATGTCCATCAAGCTTCTTTGTCGCCTTCTCGGTCCGGGGTCCTAGCACCGTTCTGAGAGGTGGTGGTTAAGGGGTTTGGTTGGGTTTGCGTCAGTCGATCAATGGTTCTCCCATGTACGTGATGGCCCTCAGGGTCTCCTCGTTGAGGCTCACGACCGCGTCCGGCAACGGGGCGTACTGTAGCGGGGAAGCCAGAGCCTGTCCGTCATCGTGCACAGCCCACCAGATGAACTCGAGGAGTGTCTTCGCGGCAGTCTTGTTCATCTTGGTCTCGTCGTTGTACAGTTCCTTG
Source organism: Thermoplasmata archaeon (assembly GCA_013331315.1). GTDB lineage: Archaea > Thermoplasmatota > Thermoplasmata > UBA10834 > UBA10834 > UBA10834 > UBA10834 sp10834u. The sequence continues at coordinate 3,351 of DUGQ01000103.1, read as the reverse complement.
TAGACGAGTATGTACGTGAATGTCGCTATCGGATACGAGTCAAGGCCTGGTGCATCGAGGACATTCACGCTCGACCAGTCGCCATCTCCAGCTGGAAGGGAAGGAACTGCCGCAGCTGCCGCTGCCGCCGTCGTGTCGAGCGATGCCGTGATGAACTGCCCCTCCTTGTTTTTCAGTTGGGCGTGCGATATGTCGTTCTCTAGGGCGTATGCCAGTTCGATGTATCCTATCGAGTAGCTGGTTCCTTGGACTGCCTGTGCTACCCCAGAATTGCCGGCCTGCGCCAGGGTGCCATCTGGCCACGCGATAGTCTTGCCCTGTCCGTAGAGCTCCGAGAACACTGGACTCACAGTCGCCAGATATCCTGTGAAGACGAATGTCGTCCCGGAGGAATCGGATCTGACAACTGTGGCTATCGGCTCATCCGGCAATGTCACGCCAGGGTTCAGGGCTGCGATTGCTGGGTCGTCCCATGCTGTCAAGTTCTTCATGAATATGTCGGCCGCCGTCTCGCCATCCAGCTTGAGTGCGCCGATGCCTGGAAGGTTGAATGCGATGACCACTGCACCGAGGGTCTCCGGTATGTGTACCAAGCCATAACTGGAGGAGTCTGCGCTGCTCAGCGGCGCGTCCGTCCCAGCGAAGTCCACCTGCTTCTCCTTGATCTGGGTGATTCCGGCTCCGCTTCCGCCTCCTCCGTAGTTCACCCTCACTTTTCCGTCGGTCACGTTATAGTATTCGTCTGCCCACTTCAGAATCAGCGGCATCGGGAATGTAGCCCCCGCACCGGTCAGCGACACGCTGTCCTTCGCCCCTGATGACAGTAATCCAGCCGCGAAAGCTGCAACGATCACAACGGCTACAACCGCAATCGTAACCAGGACGTAAATCGTCTTATTGCCGCCTTTATGAGGCATCAATACTGTCTTCTCTTCCTTGCTTTCGTTCTTCTCTTCATTGCCATTCATAGTCCTACAACTCCAGCGTCCAGAATCTGGAACACTACTTGTTCATGAACTCTGCAGACAGATCCTCTGGAAAATCGTCGAACAGCTTCCTCTCTTCGAGGTCCATGAATATCGGCTCTTCTGCTGCAACTCTTGCGCTCATTCTCTTTTCACCTTTCAATTGGGGAGTGGAAGTGTCAGCTGATGAGCGTTGGGTGCATAGAACAGACTGCCATTGAATGACACGTTGGGGAGTATATAGATATATATAGAAATCATACGAAACACTGAAGACGTCCACGTTGTATTGAGAACAACTGGGGCAGTACGCGGGAGATGCCGTAGATGCAGGAGTCCAGGAAGATACAGATGACAGGCGGGTCAACGTTCGTGGTGTCGCTTCCCAAGAAGTGGATTGAGTCCACGGGCCTGAAGAAGGGCGATCAGGTGATGTTGAGCGTCACTGGTGATGGCACGCTAACTGTAGATCCACACGTGCAGAGCGAATCCAAGAAGTTGGTCAAAGTCCTCGAAGTGACTTCGACAACAGACCCAAAGACACTCCTGAGACAGTTGATCGGATCATACGTCACAGGGTACGACTTCATCGAGGTCCGTTCCAAGGGTCGAATCCCATCGGAGCTGAGGAAGGCGATTCAGGACTTTGCCAGACGCGTCATCGGACCTGAGGTCGTCGAGGAGAGCGCCAACTCTGTTGTCCTTCAGGATGTTGCGGACCATGCCGACCTCGATATGAGGAAGGTCGTGCGGCGGATGCATCTTATGGCCAAGGGCATGATGGAGGAGTCCATAAGGGCGGTAAAGGATCTTGACACGGAGCTGGCAGAAGACGTCTCCTCGAGGGATGATGAAGTGGACCGTCTGCATTGGTTTGTAGAGAAGCAACATGCGATGATAAGACGGAACATATCGTTCACCGCGAAGATGAAGGCGACATGGTTGGAGGTGGATTCGATGCTCGTCACGTCCAAGGCGCTCGAGAGGATCGCTGACCATGCCACAAGGATTGCGGAAAGCGTCGTGTTACTTGGCGATTCAAGGATTGATCGGGATACGACTCAGACGCTCGAGAAGCTCGGTGGAGAAGCAGTCTCCATTCTTGACTGCAGCATCGAAGCCTTGTTCAAGAAGGACTCGTCCCTTGCCAATGCCTGCATAGATCGAACTGCGGCGTTGAGGGGGAAGGCTGACGCGTTTCTCGATGAGACGATGAAGAGGCGTGGCAAGGTGGCGGTCGGACTCGCGTTCGCGATTGAGAGCATCGAGAGGACCGGTGGGTACTCATCTGACATTGCCGAAATCGCAATCAACCTCGCAGAAGGGCAGTGAGGATAGCTCTGGATTATCTACCGTCAAAGAANNATGTAATCGAAAACTATAAGCATATGTAAGGGTATGAACTCCTGTGGTTGTCGTCAAGAAGAAGACAGTCGATGGTCGAGAGTACTACTATCTCCAGCACACTGTGAGAACCCCGGCAGGTGTTCAGGCTCGCGAGAAATATCTCGGAGCCAAGTTGCCATCGGATGTTGAAGCCGCGAAGAGAGACTTCCTCACAGAGATCTACAGGGAGAGATGGTATCCGCTTCTCGACCAAGTCCACCTGAATTACCAGAAAGAGAAGCGCACGCTGCCTCCTAGCGCCATACAGAAGAGAGATCGTCAGTTCTCAGTCAAGTTCACCTACGACACGAACCGCATCGAAGGGTCCAAGCTCACGTATCGCGAGACCGCTGACCTGTTGGAGAAAGGGCTCAGCCCGAGCCAGAAGCCGATTGAGGATATCAAGGAAGCTGAGGCACATGACAGAGTCTTCCACGAGGCGCTGCGACACAAGAAAGATCTGTCCATGCAAATCATCTTGATGTGGCACAAGAATCTGTTCAAGGAGACCAAGTCCGACATCGCGGGTAGAATCCGGACTCACCAGGTAGCTATCTCTGGATGCAGGTTTCTGCCTCCTAGCCCTGTGGAGGTCCAGCCGCTGCTCAGAGAGTTCTTCCGGTGGTATGATCGGAACAAGGGTTCCATGCATCCGGTCGAGTTGGCTGCCGGAGTCCACCTGAGGTTCGTCACGATACACCCGTTTGCTGATGGGAATGGCAGGATGAGTCGCCTTCTGATGAACTTCGTGCTGAACAGACACGGTTTCCCCCTTCTGAACATCCCGTACGAAGGCCGTCGGGGCTACTACAATGCGCTTGAGCGGTCACAGGTGAAGGAGAATGACAGCACATTCATCCAGTGGTTCTTCAGGCGATATCTCAAGGAATACTCCGCATATGTCAAGACTAGGAAGTGAATCTCTCTGAGACATTCTTTACCGGCAAAGAATTCCGCCTTGAATTTTCAAGCTCCCACCTTTAAACACCGGTAGATTCCG
>DUGQ01000234.1 GCA_013331315.1 Thermoplasmata archaeon | reverse complement strand
CGGGGGCCGAGGTCATGCTGGTCACCGAGCCGTGTTTCGGGGCGTGTGACGTCCCGTCGTCGCTCTTCGAGATGGTGGATGCCGTCGTGAACGTCGGGCACTCACCCATACCTTCTATCAGGTTCAACAAGCCGGTGATATTCGTCCCAGCCCGGTCCAAGGTCCCTGTCACGGACCAGTTGAAGAAGGCCGTCGGCCTCCTGAAGGAGCCGGTAGGCGTCATCGCGACTTCCCAGCACCTCACGGAGCTGGACGAGGTGATCGAGGGTCTCGAGGCCATGGGGATAAAGGTCAAGGTCGGCGAGGGGGACTCCAGGATATCCCACGCTGGAGAGATACTCGGGTGCAACTACACCACCGCGACGTCCATAGGGGACGATGTCGGAAGCTACCTGCTGATAGGAAGCGGCACGTTCCACGGGCTGGGCGTGCACCTCGCCACTGGGAAGAAGGTTGTCGTGCTCGATCCCAACCTCGAGGAACCGAGGGAGATCGAGCAGGCCAAGGACAAGATACTCAGGCAACGCCATGCAGCGATAGAGCGCGCGGAGAGGGCCAGGTCCTTCGGGATAATCATAGGGGAGAAGGTAGGCCAGAGGAGGCTCCGGAGGGCGCGCGAGCTGCGGAAGCTGCTGCGCTGGAAGAAGAAGGACGCCAGCCTGCTGCTGATGGACAAGTTCGACCCCGAGAAGCTGCGCGCTCTGGGGTTCGACGCCTACGTCTCAACCGCCTGCCCGAGGATAGCCATCGACGACGTGGCGATGTACGACAAGCCCCTGCTCACGCCTCACGAGCTGGAGATAGTCCTCGGCGTCCGGAAGTGGGAGAACTACACCTTCGACCAGATGACCGATGACGAGTTCTGAAGGAGGCGCGTGTTCTTGATCGACCTGGAAGGCCTTCTCGCGAGGGGTTGTGGGTCCGACGCGAGGATCGGGATCGGACTCGACGACGCTGGTCTTACGATGACCAGGTCGCGCCTGAGAGAGATGGGCTGCCGCGTGGAGTTGACAGGGTTCGACGACCCGACGGAGATGGCGCACGCTCTCTCGACGGAGATCGTAGACGCCGCTGTGAGAGGCGCCCTCAGCTCCAGGGACACGCTGCACGGCCTGCGCGCGGCCTTCGGGACCGACCGCGTCATGCGTACCGCGGTGCTTGGGACTGCGTCCGGCAAGGCGTTCATGCTCACGCCCGTCGGGATAGATGAGGGGATGTCGATGGATGACCGGCTCCAGCTGGTCCTCTCCACGACGGAGTACCTGAGCCCGGCCGGCTGGACACCGACCGTCGGGGTCCTGTCCAAGGGACGCACGGAAGACGCGGAGCGGGGCGAGGAGATACGCGTGAGCCTGGAGGAGGGCGCGCAACTGACGGCGATCCTAAGAGAGGAGGGCATGGACGCCGCACATCACACCATCCTGATCGAGGAGGCGGTGAGGGACAGGGACCTGCTGGTAGCGCCGGACGGGGTGTCGGGGAACCTCATGTTCAGGTCGCTTCACTTCATCGGTTCCGGGAAGGCCTACGGCGCGCCTGTCGTGAACCTACCGGCGGTGTTCGTCGACACCTCGAGGGCGAAGGTGGACTTCATCGATCCAATCCTGCTGGCCGCCGGTCTGTCAGAGGCCGGGTGCGGGCGGGCTGGCAGGGCGTGAAACATTTATTACGACCCCAGGGCTATCTCGCCCCGATGAGGCTGGAGATAAACGGCTGGAGCTCGAAGATAACCTTCTCGGCCACGCACATCATACCTGGGCACTACAAGTGCGGCAGGCTGCACGGTCATGACTATGCCATAAACGCCACGATCGAGGGGAGCATAGGAGCCGGCGGAGTCATCATGGACTTCATCAGCGTGAAGGAGTTCCTCCGCAAGGTGGCCGCCGAGCTCGACCACAAGGTCCTGATACCACTGAAGGACGACGGGGTTAAGCAGGAGGGCGACTCGATAGACTACTCCCTGGCGGGCAAGGAGTACAAGTTCCCCAAGGAGGACTGCGCGCTCCTCGAGGTCGACGTCGCGTCGGCCGAGGAGCTCGCCAACTTCGTGCTCAACAGGGTCATGGAGAAGGTCCACTTCCCTGAGAACGTCACCAGGGTCGAGATCGGCGTGGACGAGGGCGAGGGACAGGGCGCGTGGACGGGGAAGGATCTGAGGTCCTGAAGGGACGTGTGGGGATGGCTTCAGCGGTTGTCTTGCTATCTGGGGGGCTCGATTCGTCGACCGCACTCGCCCTGACGGTCGAGAGCGGGTGCGAGGTCATCGCCCTTACTTTCTCGTACGGGCAACGGCACTCGCGCGAGCTGGACAGCGCGAAGAAGATGGCCGAGCACTTCCGTGTGAAGCGCCATCTGATCGTCGAGCTTGACATCGGGGCGCACATCACGAGCGCGCTGACGCAGACCTCGATTGACATACCCATTAGCGCCGATGAGGTCTCGTCGACCGAGAGTATCCCGAGCACATACGTTCCAGCGAGGAACATCATATTCCTCAGCATCGCCGCGGCGGTGGCAGAGAGCGCGGACGCCGACAAGGTGGTCATCGCGGCGAACTCCGTCGACTTCAGCAACTACCCCGATTGCACGCCACAGTTCGTGGAGGCGTACCAACAGGTACTGGACGTCGGCACGAAGAGAGGCGTCGATGGAAGGGCCGTGAAGGTCGACGCCCCTCTTCTCCGAATGTCGAAGGCGGACATCGTGAGGGAGGCGGCCCGTCTAGGGGTGCCGCTCGAACACACATGGAGCTGTTATTCCGGAGAGGAGAAGGCATGCGGCGTCTGCGACTCGTGCCGCCTGCGCCTCAAAGGGTTCAGCGAGGCGGGAGTAGAGGACCCCGTCGAGTACAGAGGAGGAGATGTCGCATGAAGATCTACTCGATATTCAGGTCCATCCAGGGCGAGGGGCTGATGATAGGCGCGCCGACCGTGTTCATCAGGACCTCCGGCTGTCCCCTGCGATGCGTCTATTGCGATACGCCACAGGCGTTCGACGAGGGTGAGGAGATGTCTGTCGAGGACATCGTGGCGGACGTCGTGAAATACGGCACGGCCAGCGTCTGCCTCACTGGAGGAGAGCCCCTCGCCCAGAAGGACTCCCTCAGGCTCATCCAGAAGCTGGTGGACGAGGACTTCGTGGTGGTCGTCGAGACGAGCGGGGCGATCCCTCTCGACGAGATGCCCTGCGTCGAGAACCTGTCGATCAGCATGGACATCAAGTGCCCCTCGTCGGGCGAGGAGGGGAGGATGGTGTACGAGAACCTGGAGCTGCTCGGGCCGACGGACCAGCTGAAGTTCGTTGTCTCCGACGACGCCGACTACGAGTTCGCCAAGAAAGTCCTCGCCGAATACGAGCCGAAGTGCGAGGTGATCTTCACGCCCGTCGGCGGCCGAGATCTCAAGGATCTCGCGGAGAGGGTGCTCAAGGACGGGCTCCGATGCAGGGTGCTCCCACAGCTCCACAAGCTCATCTGGGGAGACGAGGACAACAGGTAGCCCTCAGCCCCTGAAGACCGGGCGCTTGGACAGAAGCACGGGCAGCGGAAGCTTGGCCCTGGGATAGCCCTCGGACAGCTTGGACACCTCATCCATCAGCTGCTCCGCGGTCATGACCTTCATCTCGCCGCTGCGTAGCCTGACGGGGTACTGCCCGGACGACTTCTCCTTTTCCCCGACGACGATAATCATGTTGATCCACTCCTTCTCGGCGTTCCGGATCTTCTTGCCGACGGAGTCGTCGGAATCGTCGATGTCCACCCTCGCGTCGATGGTCTTCGCGAGCGCCTCGCAATCTGGAAGGAACGATTCGCCTACGGGTATGAGCCTCACCTGGGTCGGCGACAGCCAGAACGGGAAGCTCGGCTTCTTCTGCTTCAATGCCTCCTCGAGGAGCACGTACACCCATCGCTCTATTGAGCCTATCGAGGAATGGCATATGATGCATCCCTTCTTCTTGCCGTCCTCGTCCACGTACACGATGCCGTACCGCTCGGCATCCGCGACGTCCAGCTGCACGGTGCTCAGCTGGACAGCGCCCCCGGTGGAGTCCACGCCGTTGAACTCGTGCTTGACGGCCCAGTAGTGTTTCATCTCCGACAGGACCTCTATGAGCGCCGGCCTGTCGGAGTACTTCAGCAGCTCGACTATGTTCTGCTTGTACTCGTCGTAGAACTCCTTGACGATCCTGAACGCCACGGCATACTCCACGCCTGTCGCGTCCGCCAGGTCGGAGTAGTTCCTGTACAGGTGCATGTACTCCTCCCAGCCGGCATGGATGTCCTTCGTGAAGCAGTGGACGTCAGGCATGTGGAACGCCCTGAGCCGCTTCAGCCCGGTGAGCTCGCCCCTCTGCTCTAGCCTGAAACTCTTGGAGAACTCGTATATGCGCAGCGGGAGGTTTCTGTAGCTGAGGGTGGCGTCCTTGAGCATCCTGAACAGCCCGAAGTCCCCGGCGAACCTGAGCACGAACTCCCGGTTCTCCTCCGTCCTCAGCGTGTAGTGCCTCTCGTGGAACGACATCCCCTGGCTACGGATGTCCGGCTGGGACCAGTCGTACATGATCGGGGTGTCTATCTGAATCGCCCCTATCCTGTCCACCGCGATCTGCTCGGCCCAGCTCTCCAGCAGCTTGAAGACGAGGTGCCCCTTCGGATACAGCCGGAAGTGTCCCCGGTCACTCGCCTCCTCGTAGTCCACCAGTTCGAGCCTCTGCATCGCCTTTATTGAC
>DUGQ01000089.1 GCA_013331315.1 Thermoplasmata archaeon | reverse complement strand
TGCTGCAACTGGTGCTCGTACGCGGGCGCCGACCTGGCGGGCGTCAGCAGGCTTCAGATGCCACCGCACTTCAGGGTGATAAGGGTCATGTGCTCCGCGCGCGTTGATCCGGAGTTCGTCCTGAGGGCGTTCCAGAAGGGGGCCGACGGTGTGCTCGTCGCGGGCTGCCACCCGGCGGACTGCCACTACATCGGCGGGAACTACAGGACCCGCAGGAGAATCGCCTTGCTGAGGATACTCCTGCAGCAGTTCGGGTTCGACCCCGGCAGGCTCAGGCTCGAGTGGATCTCGGCTGGAGAGGGCGAGAAGTTCCAGAAGACCATGGTCGAATTCACCAAGACGATAGAGGAGCTTGGACCGTCCCCCATCAGAGGTGGTGACTGAGGATGAACCCGAGGGAGGCCAAGATACGTGCGGCGCTGAGGACGCTCGAGGGCGAGCGCATACGATGGCTGCTCGGCAAGAAGGGCTCGCTGACGACGAAGGAGAACGTCTTCGGCGAGGTCGTGACCGACGCCCGGTACAGCTTCATCCTGCAGAAGGCGGCGTCGGTGGAGCTCGAGAGGAACATGCTGCTACTGCAGATGGAGGAGGACGCGAGGACCGTGCACGAGCTGCACGACGCCACGGGTCTCCCCAAGCCGGAGATAGTGAGGCACATCATCGCCCTCAAGCGGTGGAGGGCGATCGAGCAGGTCGGCATGAAGGGGCAGTCGCCGCAGTACAAGGCGGTCCCGAGGAGGAGTGACGCTTCAACCAAGGAGGTGAGCTGAAATGGCAGAGAAGATCAAGATCGCGCAGTACTGGGGCGCGGGTTGCGGCGGATGCGACGTCGCGCTCCTGGACATAGACGCAAAGATACTGGACGTGCACGCCATAGCCGAGGTCGTGTTCTGGCCGATAGGATTCGACGGCAAGCTCCACGAGATCGAGGAGATGCCCGACAAGTCCATCACCGTGTCGTTCTACAACGGGGCGATAAGGAACAGCGAGAACGAGCATGTCGCGAAGGTGCTCAGGGAGAAGTCGGTGGTCATGATAGCCTTCGGCTCGTGCGCCTGCTTCGGCGGGACGCCTGGCCTGGCGAACGTGACCAACAGGGAGGAGGTCTTCCAGACGGTGTACAAGGACACCGCCTCGACGGACAACCCCGACTTCGTGACGCCTCAGACCAAGATGAACGTCCCCGAGGGCGAGGTCGAGCTACCGGTCTTCTACGACAACGTGAAGACACTGGACGAGGTCGTCGATGTCGACTACTTCATGCCCGGCTGCCCGCCCACCGTCAACCTGATCGCGATGGCGGTCGACGCGGTCGCCAAGCACGTCACGGAGGGAGCACCGCTGCCCCCGAAGGGCACGGTCATAGCGTCCGACAAGACCCTGTGCGACGAGTGCGAGCGCGAGCGCGTGGAGAAGGACAGGAGGATCGAGAGGATCTACCAGGCCTACGAGATCAAGGCGGACCCGAAGAAGTGCCTGCTCGACCAGGGCATAATCTGCATAGGCCCGGCGACGCGCGCGGGCTGCGGGGCGATGTGCCCGAACGCGAACATGCCCTGCAGGGGTTGCATGGGCCCGACGAAGGCCGTCATGGACCAGGGCGGGAGCATGCTGAGCGCGCTGTCCTCGCTCCTGAACATCACGGATTCGGAGTCAAAGTTAAGTGAGGAGCAGATAATGGAACTAATGATGCAGGTGAAGGACCCTCTCGGGACCTTCTACGCCTTCACGCTCCCGAAGTCCCTGCTCAAGCGGACCGTCAAGGAGCGCAAGAGGAAGGGGTGATTTGACATGGCAGGACCGATAATCAACGACGAGCCCAAGAAGACCACGGAGAAGAAGATAACGATCGACCCCATAACGAGGCTGGAGGGACACGGCAAGATAGAGATATTCCTGGACGACGCCGGCAACGTTGCCAACGCGTACCTCCAGGTGCCGGAGCTCAGGGGGTTCGAGAGGTTCTGTATCGGAAGGCACGTCATGGAGCTGCCGGTGCTCACCAACAGGCTCTGCGGCGTCTGCCCCGCTGCGCACCACATCGCCTCCACGAAGGCGCTCGACGCGGTGTTCAAGGCCGAGCCGACGGAGACCGCGAAGAAGCTGAGGGAGCTGTTCTACATGGGGCAGTACACCCACAGCCACATAGCCCACTTCTACGCCCTCGCGGCGCCTGACTTCGTGCTGGGGCCGTCCGCCCCCTCGAACAAGAGGAACGTGCTCGGGGTCGTCGACGCCGTCGGGGTCGAGATCGGCGCCGAGGTCATAAAGCACAGGTCGTACGGCCAGAAGGTGCAGGAGATCGTCGGGGGCAGGGCAACGCACCCGTGCTTCGGCCTTCCAGGCGGCGTTTCTAAGCAGATAAGCGAGGAGGAGCGCGCGCAGATGGAGGAGATGGCGAAGTCGTGCGTCGAGTTCGCCAAGTTCACCAAGAAGATACTGGCGGACGTCGTGCTCGCCAACAAGGACTACATGGGCCTGGTGCTGAACCAGGACGCGTACTACCTGGAGACCTACTACATGGGCATGGTCGACAAGAACAACAAGAGCAACTTCTACGACGG
>DUGQ01000142.1 GCA_013331315.1 Thermoplasmata archaeon | reverse complement strand
AGACCGGTGCCGGCCAGTGGGGCACCGCCCTCAGCATGGCATGCAACCACTTCGGCCTGAAGTGCCAGGTCTTCATGGTCCGGGCGAGCTACGATCAGAAGCCCTACAGAAGGGAGATGATGAGGCTCTTCGGCAGCGAGGTCAACCCCTCACCGAGCAACCTCACCGAGTTCGGCAAGAAGCTGCTCGCCCAGGACAAGAACCACCCAGGATCCCTGGGTATCGCGATCAGCGAGGCGCTCGAGACTTGCGTGAAGGACGGCAATGCGAAGTACAGCCTCGGGAGCGTCCTCAACCACGTCATGCTGCATCAGACGATAATCGGGCAGGAGACGATGCTGCAGTTCCAGAAGCTCGGGGAGCAGCCCGACTACCTCGTCGGATGCGTCGGCGGGGGCTCGAACTTCGCTGGGTTCACTTTCCCGTTCATCGGGCAGAAGCTGAAGAAGAAGTTGGACACCGAGTTCGTGGCGGTCGAGCCGACGTCCGTGCCCACCCTCACCGGGGGCAAGTACGAGTACGACTTCGGCGACACGGCCGAGATGACGCCGCTGCTGATGATGTACACGCTCGGCCACAAGTTCATGCCGCCCTCGATTCACGCGGGCGGGCTGCGCTACCACGGCATGNNAAGGCGGGGGTCGTGAAGCCGGTCGCCTATCCGCAGAAGGACGTGTTCGACGCGGCCGCCCTGTTCGCCAGATCCGAGGGCATAATACCCGCCCCGGAGACGGCCCACGCGGTCAAGGCCGCGGTCGAGCTGGCGCTCGAGGCGAAGGAGAAGAACGAGGAGAAGGTCATAGCCCTGAACTTCTCCGGTCACGGACTCCTGGACCTCGCGGGCTATCAGCAGTACCTCGACGGCACGCTCACCTGAGCCGGCAGCACCTGGGCAGGACGGTTGGTCTGCGCACCATCGCGCTAGAAGAAGTGTCAGCCAGGCCCCAGGCTGCCGCGCGTGCTCATGTGTCTACGATCTCGACGCTACGCTGAGAACTCCGGAGCGTCACCTGTAGCTCTCGCCGGTGATCCTCTCGAACATGTCTATGTAGAGCTCCGAGACCTCGTCTATCTTGTCGGCCGGGAGCGCGGGAATCTTCGGCTCGGGCTTACCCTTCTTCCGGGCCTCGGACAGCTTGTCGTAGTACCCGATGCCGCGGTAGTACTGCCTCACGAACTCCTTGCTGAGCTCGACGAACTCGCCCTTGGAGTAGTCCACCCAGTCCCACCAGCGGTCCTCGTCGGACGTGCCGAAGGCGTCGACGATCATCAGCTCGCGGTTCTCGTCGAAGGCGAACTCCTTCTTGCCGTCCACGTGTATCAGGTCGCGCTTCTCGACCTCCTCCGCGATGTTCTCGTCCATTCTGAGAGTGGCGTCGATAATCTTCGAGTACTCGTCCTGGGTGAGACCGGATATCTTGAGCGCCTCCTTCTTGGTGAGCAGGCGGTCGACCTTCTCGAGCTTCGTGGTGACCTCTATGAACGGCTCCGGCAGCTTGTCCCCGTACTTGACCTCCTCTCCGGACTTGAACCCCAGCTTGGACGGCTTGAGCTCGCCCTCCTGGATTCTGTCCCAGAGGGACCCCGCGACGTAGTGTCTGCAGATGATCTCCAGCGGAATCAGGTAGTTCGTGGTCTTCTTCGTTATGCTGGGATAGTCGAGGATCTGCACCCTCTCCACTCTCATCCGGTTCGGCGGTATGAGCTCCTTGAAGTGTGTCTTGATCCCGAAGGAACGGCCCACTTGAAACCAGAACGCGCTCGAACGACACAGCGTCTCCCCCTTGTTCGGGATCAAGGATGGTATGATCTTGTCGAAGACGGATATCTTGTCGGAAAAGACGAATTCAAGGGTGTGCGAGTCCACCTTGTAGACGTCTTTGACTTTGCCCTGGCGTATCAGTTTCATGTGACCAGGTGCGTTGTAAGCAATTGCCGTTATTAATGGTTTTGGTGACAAGCCAACCACTGACCCCGAGCTCTCGCGCGGCCTCCCCTGCCTGTACGGTGAAAAGGATTAAGGCCCTACGACGGGGTAACGCGTGACGAGGGATTTCGAGTTGTCTGGTGGAGCGTTCGACAAACACTTCTCGGAGAGGGCGAGGCATCTGAGGGCGTCCGATGTGAGGGAGCTCCTGAAGCTCCTCCAGAACCCAGAGATGATCTCGTTCGCGGGCGGCCTCCCGAACCCGGAGAGCTTTCCCTCCGAGATCATCCGGGAGATTGCAAACGACGTGCTCACGGAGAACGCCGGCAAGGCGCTCCAATACGGGATCACGGAGGGATACCTCCCGCTGCGCGAGGCCTTGGCCGAGAGGATGAGAGGGAAGGGGATGGACGTGTCGACGGAGAACGTCGCCACGGTTAGCGGCTCCCAACAGGTGATAGACCTCATGGGGAAGGTGTTCATCGACCCCGGGGACGCGATCGTCGTCTCAGCGCCGACCTATCTCACCGCGCTGACGGGGTTCTCGGTCTATGACGCCCGATTCGAGACCGTCCCCATCGACGGCGAGAACATGAGGATGGATCTGTTCGAGGAGAAGCTGGGGAAGCTCTCCAAGGAGGGCATCCGACCGAAGATAGTGTACGCCCTCCCCAACTTCCAGAACCCCGCCGGCGTGACGATGCCCGAGAAGAGCCGCCGGAGGCTGGTCGACCTCGCGAACGAGCACGACCTCGTGGTCCTCGAGGACGACCCGTATGGCGAGTTGAGGTACAGGGGCGCGGACATCCGCCCCATAAAGAGCTTCGATGACCAGGGGAGGGTGATATACATGAGCACCTTCTCCAAGATACTCTCCCCGGGCTTCAGGGTCGGCTGGATGGTCGGGAACACGGAGATACTTCGCAAGCTCATCATAGCCAAGCAATCAGCCGACGTGTGCACGAACGTGCTCGGACAGGTCATATCGTCCGAGTACATAACGCGCGGGCACATCGACCCGCAGATCGCGGAGATACGAAGGCTGTACGGCCGCAAGCTCGACATCATGCTGAAGGGCATGGACGAGTTCATGCCCGATGCGGTTGATTGGGTCCCACCCGAGGGAGGCATGTTCCTCTGGGCCGCGTTGCCCGAGGGGGCATCCTCGGTCGACCTGCTCGACAAGGCGGTCCAGAAGAAGGTGGCGTTCGTCTCTGGCAGGGCGTTCTACCCGAACCCGGCGGACGGGTTCAGGAGCCTGCGCCTCAACTTCACGTACCCGTCCGACGGAATGATCACGGAGGGGCTCAGGAGGCTCGGTTCGGTATTCACGGAGGAGCTGGGATAACGCTTCGCCGACGACCGGTCGCGGTCAGAAGACCTCCGCGCCGGCGTGGACCACCACTCCACTGTCGGTTATCGAGTAGGGCTTGACCCTTCGCGAATGGGTGGTCCTTCTCATCTTGAGCACGCGCACGGTCAGCTGCACCTCACCGGAGTCGCGGTTCTCCTCCGACTGCAGCAGTAACACGCCGTCCGCCGTGTACTCCGCGAGGCCGTCCCTGGACGACCTCGGGTTCTCGTCCTTAACCTCGGCCGTGAGGATCGTTGTGGCTCCCGTGCTCCTGAGGAGTTGGCACAGGTTGAAGAGGTTGCCGCGGCGCTCGGACTCGTCCGAGAACATCATGTTGAGCAACGAGACGGAGTCCACGACGACCCTCTTCGCCCCGAAGGCCTTCACGAACTTGGGCAGCTCGCTCTTGATCCTGTTGATCGTCGTCTTCGCGTCCGAGGGCTCGAGCTTGAAGAGTCCCAGCTTCTTGCCCGAGATGGCGTCGCTGAGGTCCCACCCGAAAGAGGCGGCGTTCTTGACCACCGAGTCCTTGTCCTCCTCCAGGGATATGAATATGCAGTGCTCGCCGTTGGAGAGACCCTCCATCAGGAACTGGAGGGCCATAGTTGTCTTGCCCGTACCGAAGGACCCCATCAGGACCACGATATGGCCTTCCGGCAGCCCTCCCTGAAGCATCTCGTCCAAACCCGACACACCCGTCTTGATCCTCTTCATCGTCATCCTCGTCTCA
>DUGQ01000182.1 GCA_013331315.1 Thermoplasmata archaeon | reverse complement strand
GATATGTCCGGCAAGGTCGAGCGCGGCAAGTGGAGATACGTGGCCTTCAGGGTGTACGCTGGCGGGCAGATGAGCAGGAGGGACCTCGTGGGGGCGCTGCTCGACAGGGGACGGTCAACCCCCCTCGGCGACTCCTTCAGGCTGACGGTGTTCGAGCGGGGGATTGGCATACTCAAGGTCCCGCACACGATGAAGGACCACGCGATCGAGCTGCTGAGGGCCGTCGATTCGGTCAGGGGAATGCCGTGCAGGCTCGACCCGCTCCGGACCTCGGGCACGATCCGGACGCTCAAGGAGAAGTACCTCGGGGAAGTAGTGACGGACCTCGGGGGCGAGGACTGACGGAGAGCGTCGGAACCGCCTCGAAAAATTCGCCGCAAACCTTTATATCGACTTACCGCCTTAGGACAAATCCAGCCGACAGCTGACGAAGCTGGACTTATGAAAATGTATTGATAAGAGAGGTGTCATCGAGGATGCAGCCAGGACAGATGGCGTATGACCGGGCCATTACGGTATTCTCCCCCGACGGAAGGTTGTTCCAGGTAGAGTACGCACGTGAGGCGGTGAAGAGAGGGACGACCACGGTGGGTCTGAAGTTCAAGGACGGAGTAGCGCTCATAGTGGACAAGAGGATCGCGAGCAAGCTGATCGAGTCGACGTCGATCGAGAAGATATTCCAGATCGACGAGCACATAGGCTGCGCGACGTCGGGGCTCGTCGCGGACGCGAGGGTACTCGTTGACCACGCGAGGGTCGTGGCTCAGATCAACAAGGTGACCTACGCCGAGAAGATCGACCTCGAGACGCTCGTGAAGCGGCTCTGCGACTTCAAGCAGAACTACACCCAGTACGGCGGCGTGAGGCCGTTCGGGACGGCGCTGCTGGTCGCCGGCGTCGACGAGACGGGCGCCCACCTCTTCGAGACGGACCCGAGCGGGGCCCTGGTGGCGTACAAGGCGGGCTCGATCGGGGCCGGCAAGAACGCCATCATGGACGTCTTCGAGGAGGAGTACGAGGACGGCATGGACATGGACGAAGCCGTCCTGCTCGGGCTGAAGGCGTTGACGAAGGCCACCGAGGACAAGCTGAGCACCAAGGCGGTCGAGATAGGCGTCGTGCGCACCGACGAGAGCTTCAGGAAGCTGACGGAAGCGGAAGTTGACGCATACGTGAAGAGACTGGGAAGCTGAGCGGAGGCTTATGGTAGACCTCGAAGAAGCGATTGTGGCAAGATACGAGTCCCACGGCGAGAGCTTCGAGATTCTCATCGACCCCAAGGTCGTCCAGAAGATGAGGGACGGCAAGGAGGTCGACCTGATAGAGCACATGGTCATAGACACGATCTTCAAGAACGCCAAGAAGGGCACGCGCGCGGCGGACGAGAAGATCCAGGAGGTCTTCGGCACGACCGACCCGACCGAGGTCGCGAAGGTGATCGTCCTCAAGGGCGAGGTGCAGCTGACCACGGAGCAGAGGCGCATAATGCAGGAGAACAAGCGCCTCCGCATAATCGAGTACATCGCGAGGCACGCGATGAACCCCCAGACGGGCGGGCCTCACCCGCCGGCGAGGATCGAGACGGCGATGGAGGAGGCGCGGGTCCGGATAGACCCGTTCAAGCCCGTCGAGGCGCAGGTCCCGGACATCATGGACGCGCTCAGGCCCCTGATACCCATACGCTTCGACAAGGTCCGCATGGCCGTGCGCCTGTCCGGCGAGAACTACGGCCGATGCTACGAGGACTTCAAGAGCTTCGGGAAGATAATGAGAGAGGAGTGGCAGAGCAACGGCTCCTGGATAGGGGTCATCGAGATGCCGGCGGGCATGCAGACCGATTTTCTCGAGCGGATAAACAACAAGACCCACGGCGAGGCCGACATGAAGCTGCTCAAGGCGGACAAGTGACGGACTGGCCGAGGGGCCAGTGACCCCCGGGTCGGGGCGCCCGAAGGGCTCCGTACGACCAAAAACTTAAAGCAGGGGACGCGATTTTGGGCTCTTGGTAAGAGACGAGGGTAAATGCGCTGCGCAGTAGAGGCCCCAGGAGACCACTATGCCTCCGGGCACCGCGGCAGAGTGTTTATCGGAATCGCCAATTGAAGCGAGTGATTGCAGATGCAACAGAACGATTCTAAAGAGAGAGTGAGAGAGATAGTCGTACCTGGGGACCTTCTGTCCGAGTCCGGGCTGAAGCCGGGCCCAGGGACATATGTCGAGGGCGGGCACGTATACGCCTCGCAGCTCGGCATCAAGACCGTGAGGTCGAACGTGATAGGGGTGGTCCCGCTCTCGGGGCAGTACATCCCGGTCAGGGGAGACATGGTCATAGGCAAGATCGTGGACATGGGAGCGTCCAACTGGTTGGTCGACATAAACGCCGCGCATCCGTCCCCATTGCACGTGAACGAGGTTCCGTGGAGGGTGGAGTTCGGCGAGACCAGCAGGTTCATGACCGTCGGCGACCTGGTGTCGCTGAAGGTCCTGGGCGTGGACGAGCTCGGCAAGGTCCTCATATCGATGAAGGAGCACGGGCTCAGGAAGCTGTCCGGGGGTGTCGTGATAGAAGTATCCCCGTCGAAGGTCCCGCGGGTGATTGGCCGGAACGGGTCCATGATACAGCTGCTTAAGAACAGCACTGGATGCAGGATATTCGTCGGCCAGAACGGCAGGATATGGATAGACGGCGACCTGGACAACATGCTCAAGGCGATCGAGGCGATCAAGCTCATAGAGGATGAGGCGCACAGCGTCGGCCTGACGGAGAAGGTGAAGAGCATGCTCGGAAAGGCCGGAGGCAAGGGAGAGTGAGACGATGGGTGGAACACCGTTACCCGATGGGATCAAGCTAATAGACGAGAACGGCAAGAGGCTCGACGGGCGGAGGCCCGACGAGCTGAGGCCCCTGAAGATCGAGGCAGGGGTGCTCAAGCGAGCGAACGGCTCGGCGTACCTGGAATGGGGCCACAACAAGGTCATGGCGGCCGTGTACGGGCCGAGGGAGTGCCATCCGAGGCACATGCAGGACCCGACCAGGGCGCTCGTGCAATGCCACTACAACATGGCGTCCTTCTCGGTCGACGACAGGAAGAGGCCGGGGCCGGACAGGCGCTCGCAGGAGATATCGAAGATCATCTCCGAGGCGCTCACGCACGTGGTATTCACCGAGTACTTCCCGAGGACGTCGATAGACGTCTACATCGAGGTGCTCCAGGCGAACGCTGGCACGAGGTGCGCTGGCCTCACGGCCGCCTCCGTCGCGCTCGCGGACGCCGGCATACCGATGAGGGACCTGGTGGCCTCGTGCGCCGCCGGCAAGGTCGAGGACACGATGGTGCTGGACCTCGGCAAGGAGGAGGACAACTACGGCCAGGCGGACATACCGCTGGGCTACATACCCAGGACGGGCGAGGTCGTCCTGCTCCAGATGGACGGCGACCTCACTATCGACCAGTTCAAGACGGGCCTCAACATGGCAGTCGAGGCGTGCAAGGGGATATACGACTTGCAGCGGGACGCCCTGAAGAGGAGGTACTCGGTACCTGCTGGTGAGGGCGACGACTCCGAGGAGGTGGAGTGACCATGTCCAAGGACGTAATGGCCGATCTGAAGCGCGACCACATCACGAAGCTGCTCTCGAAGGGCATGAGGGTCGACGGCCGCAAGTTCGAGGAGCCGAGGCCACTGACGGTCGAGAAGAACTTCATACGCTCCGCGGAGGGCTCCGCGAGGGTACGCCTTGGCGACACGGACGTCGTCGTCGGCGTGAAGCTCATCGTCGGCCAGCCGTTCGGGGACACTCCGAACAAGGGCGTGCTGACGACCAACGCGGAACTGATACCGCTCGCGAGCGAGACTTTCGAGAGCGGCCCACCGGACCGGGAGTCCATCGAGGTGGCCCGTGTCATAGACCGTGGCATCCGCGAGGGACAGGCGGTCGACATGGAGAAGCTCTGCATCAAGCCGGAGGAGGAGGTCTGGATAATGTTCGTGGACATCCACGCGATAGACTACGACGGCAACCTCTTCGACGCCGGCAACATAGCCGCGATGGCGGCGATCAAGAGCGCGGTGGTGCCGGCCCAGCGCGCGGGCAAGGGGGACGACTACCCGCTCCCGGTCGCGCATGTGCCGATATCCGTCACCGCGGTGAAGATAGCGGGACACATACTGGTAGACCCGACCTTCGACGAGGAGATCGTGGCCGAGGCGAGGCTCACGGTCGCCACGAACGAGAAGGGCGACCTCTGCGCGATGCAGAAGGGCGGCGAAGGGAGCTTCACGCAGGAAGAGGTCATAAAGGTGGTCGAGCTATCCAGGAAGATCGGGGCTGAGATACGCTCCAAGATATGAACAGATAGGACGGCTGATGGCGATGGCCAAGAGGACCAAGAAGGTCGGCCCCGCGGGAAGGCTGGGGCCGAGGTACGGAGTCAAGGTAAGGAGACGCATAGCCGAGATCGAGGCTCAGGGCAGGGGGCGCCATGAGTGCCCCAAGTGCAAGTCAAAGGCGGTGACCAGGAAGGGCACCGGGATATGGTCGTGCAGGCACTGCGGGGCAGAGATGGCCAGCAGCGCGTACAACCTCACGCCTCCCGTGTCCGTCAAGAGGGAGGTCAGGCACGCACCCGCCGAGGAGATGCCCGAGGAGGAGTCCGAGGAACTGCTCGCTGAGGGCAAGCCTGAAGAGCCCGAGGACGAATGAGGTGCATGGATGTACAAGTGCTCGAGATGCAAGGAGCCCGTTAGGTCGGGCATGAACACGGTCGGACTGCAGTGCGAGAGGTGCGGGTCCAAGGTGTTCTACAAGGAGCGACCTAACGTGCGCAAGACGGTCCAGAGCAAATGACGCGGACGCACAGGGCCAAGCTGACGCTCAGGACCCCGCACGCGGAGGTCGTCAGCAGGGCGCTCTCGCCCGAGCTGACGGAGAAGATACCGCGCACGAAGGTCGAGGTCACCTCGACCGGGGACGAGGTTGTCATCGGGATCGAGGCGGAGGACCTCACGGCGCTCAGGGCGGCCCTCAACTCATATATCAGATGGGGCAATGTAGCAGAGGAGACGGCAGAGGAGGTCGGAAGGAGATGATGGACAACTTACCACCGAAGGTTCAGAACCAGATCGCGCAGTTCCAGCAGCTCGCGCAGCAGATACAGATGATCACGAGCCAGAAGCTGCAGCTGGACGCGCAGGTCCGCGAGCTCGACAAGGCGGTCCAGGAGCTCGAGAAGGCCGCGGAGGACGCGGTCGTGTACAGGAGCGTGGGCTCGCTGATGATACAGGCGAAGGACAAGGCGGCGCTCACGACGGAGCTGAAGGACCAGAAGGAGACGCTGGAGGTCCGCGTGAAGACCCTGGAGAAGCAGGACAAGCATCTGAGGGAGAGGCACCAGAGCCTGCAGCAGCAGATCACGCAGGCGTTGAACATACCGTCGTCCGATGAAGACGAGGACGAGAAGCCCAAGGCGGGCTGAGAACCGCCCCAACACCTATTTTACCGGCAAGCGCCATTGACCGTGCCGTGCTCGAGAAGATCGCTCGCGAGCTAGGCTCGGACGGCGTGACGGCGGTGGTCCTGCACGGGAACGCGGACCCCGACGCGTTGTCTAGCGCTTTCGCGATAGCCAGGGCGTTCGACGACGTCCTGATATCAGCCCCCGGAGGGCTCGACAGGGTCTCCAAGGTGCTCGCGAAGCAGCTGGGGATCGAGGTCGTGCTCGACTCCGTCCCCGAGGCGAGCAGGGTGCTTGTGCTCGACACCTCGGGCCCGGACCAGATACCGGAGGACCTCGATTATTCGGACGCGATAGTGGTGGACCACCACGCCCGGAACAAGACGTGGGAGGGGGCGCGGATATACTACTGCGACGACTCGAAGGCCTCGTGCGCGGAGATAGTCTACGAGCTGCTCAAGGCCGCGGGGAAGGCCCCAGACCGGGAGACGACGCTAGCGCTGATGGCCGGGATAATCACGGACACGGGGTACTTCAAGTTCGCGAGACCGGCGTCGATGATAGCCTTCGCGGAGCTGATGCAGCTCCACGGAATAGACATGGACGAGGTCACGGGGCTCGTGTCCCTCGGGGCCGACCAGTCGGAGAAGATATCCCAGCTACGCGGCGCGCAGAGACTGAAGTACTGGAAGGTCGGCGACAGGATAGTCGTGATATCCCAGGGCAGCGCGTTCGAGGCGTCCGTGTGCAAGTCCCTCGTCCACCTCGGGGCGGACATCGCGTTCGTCGGGTCGCAGAGGGGACCGACCTTCAGGATAAGCGCCCGCGCGACCCCGGAGATGGTCAGGAAGGGCGTGCATCTCGGGAAACTCCTCAGCGGCGTGGGGTCGGAGACTTCCAACGGCGGGGGCGGGCACCCAGGCGCGGCGGGCATCTCGGGCGTGGGCGACGTCGAGGCGATGCTGAACATCTCCGCGGAAAACGCCATGAAACGTCTGAAGGAGATGGGGTCATCTCGT
>DUGQ01000227.1 GCA_013331315.1 Thermoplasmata archaeon | reverse complement strand
TGACCCTGGTTAGTATCTCACGGTTCGCGCTCAGTATGCCCTTGAGCTCTCGCTCGAAAACCTTTCCCATCCCATCGCCCCGCTGAACGTGATTGCCTTCTGGCCTAAATCTACTTTTCCAGGGAGTCCGCGATGGCCTGCGAGTCTATCTCCTCGCAGACGAGGCGGTCAAGGTCCGTCGAGTGGAACGAGCATTCGCAACGCGCGTCCTTCGACTGCCCGCTGTGGAAGTCTTCGACGTCCGCTCTGAACACGACGAAGAGCCTCTTGATGGATATGTTCTCGTAATGTCTCGTCACGTCGTACAACGCGGTGAGGTCGACCTTCCCGAGCCTTATGTGGCATCGGTCCATCGCGATCCGCCTGACGGCGTTCTCCGCGGACTCGTTCACGTCTATCCTGCCGGACGGGAGGGTCCACATCGCGCCGCCCTGGCTCCTGACAAGCGCCACACCCCTGCTGCAGTCCGTCACCAGCACGGCCTCTCCCTTGCACGGGGTGTAGTTGAGATCTATCCGCCGGTCCTTGAGGCCGAACTCGAACCTTCGGACTACCAGCGCCGGCTTATCGGCGGCGAGGTCGTCTATCTCGTCCGCGGTCGGCAGCTCGAGGAGCATCCTCTTCGGCCTATCGGTCAGGGTATGAGTCTCAGTCGGTCCCTCGGATATAGAACCGCCTCCCTTATGTTCGGCAGGCCCAGCATCTTCTGGACGAACCTCTCTATCCCGAAGCCGAACCCGCCATGAGGTGGCATGCCGAACCTGAAAGCCTTCAGGTAGAACTCGAACGAGTCGAGGTTGAGGTTGTTCTCCCTCATCTGCTCGACCAGGACGTCGTACCGATGCTCGCGCTGCCCGCCTGACACTATCTCCTGGCCGCGGTAGTCGAGGTCGAAGTACCCCGTCCGCTCCGGGTCCTCGTCGTGTCGTTTGGCGTAGAACGTTGCGCGCTTGAGCGATGTCGGGAAGTCCGTGATGAAGTACAGCTCCGCGCTCCGCTCCCTCATCATCACCTCTCCCAACAGCTTCTCGCCCTCCGTCCCGAGGTCGTCGCCATGCTCTATCGCCATCCCCTCCGCCTTCAGCATGTCCATGGCCTCGGAGTACGTCACACTCGGGAAAGGAACATCGGGGACGGCCATCTCCGCGCCCAGGGCGCTCAACTCCTCGTTGGCCGTCTCCCGGACGTGCCTCAGGGCGTTGTACGCTATGCCCTCGGCGACCGCCATGACGTCCTCCGACGACTCGATGAACGCGAGCTCGATGTCGAGCGATGTGAACTCCGCTATGTGCCTCACGGTATCGGACGCCTCTGCCCTGTACGCAGGGGAGATCTCGAATATCCGGTCCAGACCGGTCGCCATGAGGTTCTGTTTGTAGAGTTGTGGGCTCTGTGCGAGGTAGGCGCTCTTGTCGAAGTACTTGATGGGGAAGAGCGTCGACCCCCCTTCGGCGCCCGCTGCGACTATCTTCGGGGTCGTGACCTCCACGAACCCCTCCGATGTCAGGTACGCCCTGATGCCCTCGAGTGTCTTCGCCCTTATCTGGAAGATCGCTCGGATCTCCGGCTTCCGCATATCCATGAACCTGTTGTTCAGGCGCGTGTCCAGGTCCGCCCCGACCTTGTCGACCACGCCGAGCGGCAGAGGCGTCTGCGCCTCGCTGAGGACCTCGACCTTCTCGGGAAGGACCTCGAAGCCCGCCTTCGCCTCCTTGCTCTCCTTGACGGTGCCGCTGATCAGAAGGACCGACTCCCTCTGGACATCGGTCATCCGCTTGAAGAGTTCCGGGTCCTTCTTCTTCAATGAAGTTATCTGGATGACCCCGAACCGGTCTCTGAGCTGCAGGAAGGATATGCCACCCAGGTTCCGTATCTCCTGCGCCCAGCCACCCACCGTGACATTCTTGCCGAAGTGCTCGTCCGTTATCTCGCTAGAATACGTGATGTGCTGCCAAGAGGGCAAAGCATCCTCACCCTTTTCCGCGTAACCAGGTCATGAGTATTTACTTCTTTGCAGGCGTGGTCTGGCTCGGTCCCGCGCCTGAGGGTATGGGTCCTCCCCCGCCTGACCTGGAGGACTTCTCACGGGTCGCGATGGCTATCCCTACGACGATGACGAATGCGCATGCGATCGTGACGGCCTCGACCATCTCCCCTCTGATCAACCATGCGAACAGAGACGCGAACACCGGCATCAGATAGATGAAGAACGCGAGGCGGGACACCTCCTCGTCCCGAAGCGCCGTGAGGTACAGCACGGACGACAGGCCGGCGCAGAAGACGCCCAACACTGCGAAGTCCAAGAGCGCCAACCCCGTCACCTCGAGCCTCAGCCCCTGCTCGAGAGGCACGGAGAGGCCTAGGAAGCCCGTGCCGATCATCACCGCCAGGCCTATCACCAGCAAGGGTGGGTTGCGCTGCAAGACCCTCTTCGCGGATACCCATGCGAGGCCGTACGATACGGCCGACGCGAGTATGAAGGCGTTGCTGACGAAACCTTCGTTCTCGAGCGAGATGCCTCCGTTCGTGACGAGCGCGATCGTCCCACCAATGGCGATTATGGTGCCGACGACCTTCCGCCTCGTGAAGCTCTCCCCCAGGAGCGCAACTGCGAACATGAGTGTGAGCACAGGTCCTGAAGACTGTATTACGCATGCGACCGACGATGTGCCGTTCTGCAGGCCGATGTTCTGCGCGATATTGGGTATGGTGACGTACAGCGCGGCGAGGACTGAGAGCGCCTTCCATTCGGCCACCGCCACCCTCTTGATTTCCGCCGCGGGAAACGCGGCGAGGAGCACCACTCCCAGCGCGAGCGAGGCGAACCCGAACCTGACGAACCCCAGCATGATCGGCGAGGCGAACTCGAGCCCTTTCTGGATCAGCGGGAACGCCAACCCCCAGAGGGCGACGGCGGACAGCGCTGCTACTGAAACGTTCAGGGTCCTCATGTTCGGTGCCAACTAGCATCCGTTGATGCACAGGACGAATAAAACCCTTCTGAAGCGTCCCGAGCGGCGACCGATGCCGATCAGTTCTTGCAGGCCTTGCGGCGGCCAGCGTGCTCGAGCCGTCTCCCTTCCTCGTACAGGCACTTGACGGCCTTCGCGGCCCTCATGGCGGAGGGATATACGGGGATGTTCTTCACCCGCAGCTCCTGGACCACCTCGTCAATCTCCGGGCCGCCGACCCAGCAGGCGACGATCGGCTTCTTGAGGTTCTTGTTCTCCTCGACGAGCTTGATCACGGCCCCCACGTACTCCCTGGGCCTCGCGATGCCCGCGTGGACGCAGGTCATTATGAGGGCGTCGACGTTCGGGACCGCGAGCATGATGCTGCCCGTGACGTAGTACCTGTGGAACCTGGCGTCGCCGGTGACATCCAGAGGGTTGCGGGCGGTCGTTATCGACGGCAGGTGCGGGGTCAGCGCGTCCTTGGTCTTCTTCGCGAGCCCGGGCACCTTCAGCCCGGTCGACTCGCACCAGTCTGCGATCATTATCCCGGCGCCGCCCCCGTTGGAGATTATGCCAACCCTGTTCCCCTTCGCGCACGGCTGGTACGCCAGGGCTCTCGCGTAGTCGAACAGCTCGCCGACGTCGTAGGCCCGCTGTATGTGCACCTGCTTGAACGCGGAGTCGTACACCACGTCCGACCCGCTGAGCGAGCCCGTGTGGGTCGATGCCGCCGCGGATCCCGCGGGGGTGCGTCCGGACTTGATTGCCACGATGGGTTTCTTGCATCTCCGGGCGGAGTCGAGGAACTTGTTCCCGTCCTTTATGCCCTCGATGTACATCGCGATCACCTTCGTGGCCTTGTCCTGGTCCAAGTAGTCGATCAGGTCCGCGTCGTCGACGTCCGCCTTGTTCCCCACGGATATGACTCTTGAGAGGCCGATGTGTTCGCCGTTGGCGTAGTATATCATGCCCACGCACAGTGCGCCACTCTGGCTCACGAGGGCGATGCCGCCCGGTTTGGGCATACCGAACACGAACGCCGCGTCGAGGTTGTCGATAGGGTCCTTGTAGCCGAGCGTGTTCGGCCCCACCACCCTGATACCCGCCTTGGCAGCGATGTCCAGGACTTCCTTCTCGAGGCGTCTCCCGTGTTCCCCGACCTCGCCGAACCCGGACGAGATGATGATCACGCCCTTGACCTTCTTCTTGGCGCACTCCGTCATGACCTTCGGCACGAACTCCGCCGGGACGACGATTATCGCTAGGTCTATGTCCTCCTTGACCGCTAGAACGCTCGGGAGCGCCCTGAGACCGAGTATATCCGGAGTCTCCGGGTTTATCGGTATGACCCTGCCCTTGTAGCCGTTGACAAGTATGTTCTGGAGAATCTCAAAACCGAGCTTCGTAGGGCTTCTGGATGCGCCTATGACGGCTATGGACTTCGGAGAGAATATCGGCCGGAGCTCTTCGACAATCCCCATCTGCGCCCTCTCGTCGGTCGAACAGCGACATCTCCGGGCATAAGCCTTTCCATCCCACGGAGTCGCCACGGTTTGCGACCGGACGCGGCCGTATCACGCCTTCGGCAGCACCACGCTGAAGCACGCGCCCTTCGCGTGGTCCCCCGGAACCCTGTCGCCGACCCGGAGCTCTCCTCCGTATCTGTCAGCGATCGTCTTCGCAAGGGACAGGCCGATGCCCATGCCCTTGGTCCCCCTCGAGCCCTCGAGTCTCGAGTACCGTTTGAACAGTCGCTCCTTCTGCTTCGGTGGTATGCCCGGCCCCTGATCGAGCACGGAGACTCTCCACGCCGGAGCCATACCTATGCTGTCGTCCTCGATCCGGACCTCTATCTCCTTCCCTTCGCCGTACTTCACGGCGTTCACCAGTATGTTGATGAAGATGTCCTTCGCGAAAGAGCCTACCTTGACCCTGCGACCGGCGG
Source organism: Thermoplasmata archaeon (assembly GCA_013331315.1). GTDB lineage: Archaea > Thermoplasmatota > Thermoplasmata > UBA10834 > UBA10834 > UBA10834 > UBA10834 sp10834u. The sequence goes on along the minus strand of DUGQ01000227.1, from coordinate 3,112 downwards.
AATCGTAGGTCTTGGTCACCGGGGGCATCGACCCTGCCTGCATGGTCTCGATGTCGTTCACCGTCTCGTCCACCAACGCCTCGAGGTCGACGACCTCCCTCGCGTCGTCCACCATCGTGAGCACCTGCGAGAACTCGGAGACCTTGTTGATGAGGTCCCGGCACTTGGCCACTTGTCCGTGCGCCGTCTGGATAGCCTTCCTCTCCTCGCCCGCGAGCGCGGCTCCCTCGAGCGCGATCTGGAGGTATCCCAGACTCGTGCTGGCGAAGTTCCCGAGGTCGTGCAGCAGGATGTCGTTGTAGAGCTCCAGGAGGTTCTTCACGTTCTCGGCCTCAATCCGCGCCTCCTCGGCGTCCGTGACATCGAAGGCGGCCTCCAGCCTAACGTACTTCCCGCTCGGCCACAGCACCGCGCTGTCGATGCAGTTGTACCAGCGCCCGGTGACTGTGTTCTTGAACTTCCAGACCACCGGGCCTGTCGGCCTGCCGTCTCTGAGGAGCCGGTCGTTGGTGCAGAACGAGCATGGGCCCTCCATGCCGCTCTGGAGGGCTTCGTAGCACTTGCGGCCCACGAGGTTCGAGCCGTAGACCTCCTCCATCTTGCGGTTCACCGCCATGATGTCGTAGGTCTCCATGTCCGAGACGTACACGTGCGCCTCGAGGCCGCTCAGGATCGTGAAGAGCTGGGACCTCTCCGCCGCTAGCTTCTCCGCGGCGTTCGACGCCCCCATGTACAGCCGTGAGTTCTCGCACGCGACCCCGATGTGCTCCGCTATCGATTCTATCATCTTCAGGTCGTGTTGCGACAGCGCGTCATCGGTGGCGGGCGCAATCGAGATCGCCCCTATTATGCCCCCTCTGGACACTATCGGGATCGCGGTGACACGCTTGGATGTCCCGGCCCGTTCGTAGCTGACGATCTCCCCCCTCTGCACCGCGCTTTCGCACGCGAGCCCGAGCTCGTCCTCGATGTCCGCGTCGTCATCCGCTTGAGCGGAGAAGAGATCCTCCTCCTCCCGGAGGACGGTGATCGCGACATTGACCTGGAAGCTCTCGCCTATGCTCCTCACTGCTTTCTCCAGAATGGATTCCTCGTCCATCGACTCGCAGGTCTTGGCTAGGTCGCTCACGGTCCTCGCCGCGTACTCCTTACGCCTGATGTCCTCGAAGGCCTTCGCGTGAAGGACGGTCACGACCGAGAAGGCCTCCATCAGCTCGTTCGCAAGGGGGAAGCAGTCGGCGGGATGTCCCTCGGCCTCGCACTCCTCCTTGAGCACGGCTATCCCCTCCTTGATTCCGGCGAATATCACGACCGCCGTGTCTTCGAGCCCGAATCCGAGGTCCGCCCGCATGGCCGTCACCCAGTCGATCCGCTTCTCGAGCGGGCTCTTGTCACCCTTCTCCAGGAGGGTCAGGATCGACTCGACGAGGACTGAGAGGTTCTCCCTGACCTCGTCCGCGGGTCTCTCCCTGTATCTGGAACTCGCCTGGCACACGCTCTCGGTCCAGGCGTCGACGTACCTGCCCTTCCTGAGCCGAAGCACCTCCGCTAGGCGCGTCTTGACCATGTTCTTCTTCCTCCTGCATGACCCGGTCTAGACTTCGAACCGACCCGCGAGCCGACCGCTCGCACCCAGAATACTTATCGGTTGATTGCTACTTAAAACGTGACGCCCCAGCGTGATGTCATCGGCGCAGCACGAGCAGGCTCGCGCGGAGCGGTTAGTATATATCGTATGCTCCTCATTCCGCCAACTGCAACACCATAGGTGGAGGAACACAAATGCCAGAGAAGGTCACAGTCTCGCTGATCAAAGCGGACGTGGGCTCGGTGGCTGGCCACTCGAAGCCACATCCGAGCATGATGGAAGTAGCCAGGAGTACCCTGAGGAAGGGGGTCGAGTCCGGTCTCCTCGATGATTTCTATGTGACGCGCTGCGGCGACGACATGGAACTGTTGATGACTCACAGGAACGGGGAGAACAACAAGGATGTGCACGAGCTCGCCTGGAACGCCTTCATGACGGCCGCCTCTGAAGCGAAGAAGATGAAGCTGTACGCCGCCGGCCAGGACCTGCTCACCGACGCGTTCTCCGGGAACGTCAGAGGCCAGGGCCCAGGAGCCGCGGAGATGGAGTTCGAGGAGCGCCCCACGGAGCCGATGCTCGTCCTGATGGCGGACAAGTGCGGCCCATCCGCCTACTCGCTCCCGATATCCAAGATATTCATGGACCCGTTCACCACGACCGGCCTGGTCATAGACCCCAGAGCGCACCTCGGGTACGACGTCGAGGTCGTGGACGTGGTCGACCACAAGAAGGTCATGATGAGCTCTCCAGCGGAGATGTACGACATCCTCGCCCTGCTGGGCGACACGACCCGTTTCGCGGTCAAGCGAGTGCAGCATCGCGACATCGGGGTCGCGGCGGTGGTGTCGACGGAGAAGCTGAACATGCTCGCGGGCAAGTACGTCGGAAAGGATGATCCGGTCATGCTCGTGAGATGCCAGTCGGGCCTCCCCGCGGTGGGCGAGGTCCTGCAGCCGTTCGCGTTCCCTCAGCTCGTCGCTGGTTGGATGCGCGGTTCGCACTACGGCGCGTGGTATCCGTGCGGCGTGGACGGCTCGGACCCTTCCTATCACGACGGGCCGCCGAGGGTCTGCGCCCTGGGCATTCAGATCAGCAACGGCAAGATACAGGGTCTAGAGACCCCAGGGTCTCCAGTCGGCGTCCACGAGCCTGTGGATTACTTCGCAGGCGCGGAGTGGAACCATGTCAGGGACAAGGCGATGGAGATATCGATATACATGAGAGGCCACGGCCCGTTCATGCCAGGAATCGTCTCTCCCGACGATCTCGAGTACACGACCCGCCCGGAGATACTGAAGAAGCTCGAGCCGCGCATGCAGCCGCTGGAATGAGGTGGTCCGTTGGCCGAGCCCGATCGCGTGATTGTGGTCAACTTCAAGACCTATCTGGAGTCGAGCGGCCCGAGGTCTGTCGCGCTCGCGAAGGCGTGCGAGGGCGTCGCCGACGAGACCGGCGTGGCGGTGATAGTTGCCCCGCCCCTGCCGGGCCTGGCCCTCGTGGCCGGGGCCGTGGGGCTTTCCCTGT
>DUGQ01000129.1 GCA_013331315.1 Thermoplasmata archaeon | reverse complement strand
CACCTGGGTCCCCTCGACGTCCGGCGTGCCGGTGGACCTCCTGGGGGTGAGCGTCCCGGCCCTCGGCTCGGGGAACGTGGCCTACGTCTGCGGCGCGGGGGGGACGATCCTCAAGACCGCCGACTTCGGCGGGACCTGGACCCCGATGTCCAGCGGCGTCGGGACGGACCTTCGCGCCATCCTCTTCCCCGGCGGGGACACCTACGGGTTCTGCGTGGGGGACGGCTCCGCGGTCCTGCATACCTCCACGGGCGTTTCCTGGACGTCGCAGTCGGCGCCGGCGGCGGACTACTACGCCGTGAGCGCGCCCTTCACGGGGCTCACCGCCTACGCGGCCGGCACGGGCGGAAGGGTGGCGTACACGGACATGGGGGGAACGCTCTGGTACGACCGGTCGGTCGGCGCGGCCACGACCCTCCGGTCCCTCCAGTCCCCATCGGCCTCGACCGTCTACGCCGCCGGGGAGGACGGGAAGGTCTACCGGAGCTTCCTGAGCGGCCAGGGGGGGACCTGGCAGGCGATGACGCCGCCGGCGGCGCCGGGCGGCATCGCCTTCACCGGGCCGGGTTACGGGTGGTGCGTGAACGGCGGGATTTTCTACACGGAAGACAGCGCATCGACCTGGACGCGTTCGCCCGAGCACACCCGCTGGACGCTGCGTTCCGTCTGGATGAACGGCTCCGGGACGGGCTACGCGGCGGGGGACAACGGGACCATCCTCAGGACCCTGACCGGGGGACGGTGAGCCCCGGCGCGCTCCCCGCGTCTCTCCGTGTGCAGGCCCTTGCGCACTTCCCTCTCAGGGCCGGGCCCCGGTGCATGGCAAGGGCTTTGCTTCACCGGGGGGCATGAGCAGGGCGGCGCGGCTGAGGAGCCTTTTGGCGGGGGGAGCCCCGGTGCTGGCGGCGGGGGCCCACAACGGGCTCTCGGCCCGCCTGGTCGAGGAGGCCGGCTTCCCGCCGGGCGTCGTCAACCTGCTCAACGGCAGCCACGAGGTTGCTGACACCATGATGGAGCACCCTTCGGTGAAGGGTATCTCGTTCGTCGGTTCGACGCCGATCGCGAAATACGTCTACAAGAAGTCTGCGGAGAACGGCAAGAGGGTGCAGGCCCAGGGAGGCGCGAAGAACAGCCTGGTGGTCATGCCCGACGCGGTCCTCGCTAGGACCGTGCCGAACATGCTCGCGTCCTTCTTCGGCTGCGCGGGACAGAGGTGTCTCGCGGGGGCCAACCTGGTCGCCGTGGGCGATGTCGCTGAACCTGTGCTCAACAAGTTCGTCGAGGGCGCGAAGAGGATAAAGGTCGGCTACGGGCTGGACGAGTCAGTCAACATGGGCCCGGTCGTGTCAGGAGACGCCAAGAAGAAGATACTCGGCTACATCGAGAAGGGTGTCGAGGAGGGGGCGAAGCTCGTGCTCGACGGCAGGGACATCAAGGTCCCAGGTTACGAGAATGGTCACTTCATCGGGCCGACGATATTCAAGGACGTCACGCCGGACATGACCATAGCCAAGGACGAGATATTCGGCCCGGTCGTCGCCTTCATGGCCATGGACACGCTCGACGACGCCATCGACTTCATACACTCGAGCCCGTTCGGGAACGCGGCGTCGATATACACCCAGAGCGGCAAGTGGGCGAGGGACTTCAGGTACAGGGTCCAGGCCGGCAACATAGGGATAAACGTCGGAATCGTCGCTGCGATGGCCTTCTTCCCGTTCGCGGGGTACAAGGACTCGTTCTTCGGTGACCTTCACGGCCAGGGCCAGGACGCTGTTAAGTTCTTCACGGACAGGAAGGTAGTGATCACCAGGTGGTTCTGATGGTGGAGGTCGAGTTTCCGGAGTGCACGACGTTCGGGTCTGTCATCAGATTCGCTCTGGAGCTCGAGAGAGCGGCTATCGGCATCTACGACGAGCTTGCGGGAAATGCGTCACTCGCCCCCGCGGCTGACTCGTTCAAGGCCCTCTCGGCGGCGCACAAGAAGCGCAGCGACGTGCTGGAGCACACCCGCCGGGAGAAGCTGAATGAGATGATCCTCGAGCCGATCCAGGACCTGGACCGGAACAAGTACCTGATCGAGACCGAGGTCCCAGACGGGGTCGACATGGCGGGGGCGAAGACCTTCCTCGCGAAGATGGAGGGGACGTCTTCCAGCTTCTACCTCGACTCGTCGAAGGTGGCCAAGTCGCTCCTGGCCGAGGCCGCGCGCATACTCGAGCGCCTGGGCAAGGAGAACCAGGCCAACATGGCCAAGGTCGAGGCACTCTAGACCGTCCGCTCGGTCAGATAGGCAAACCCTTTCATGTCGATTCTTTCGATCTTCCCTTTGCAGCCCGAGCCCTGAGCATCCCTCACTCCCGCGAGAACAGGTCAGGGTACAGCCTCTTCGAGGCTATGACTCCTAGCACTATCAGCAGGATGGGTATCAGGAACATGCCCCAGTCGATGGTCCATGTCGTCCCCAGGATGCTGTTCGACAGATACTCGCCTCCGTGGTGGAACGGCGAGAACATCGCGATGCCGATGGCGTACTTGTCGTACATGTCGCCGTACGTGTCCACCTCCAGCCACATGTCCAGGACGAATGAGAGCCACTCGAAGACCGTCAGCGTTCCGAGGAGCGACAGGTACATGAACATCCGCGAGAAGACCGGGGGCTTCAGCACCATCCTCTTGACCGCGTAGTACACCAGGCACGAGCCGTAGGCGGCGGCCACCATCGTCATCACGACGAGGGAGTAGGCCACGAGGGTGATGACGAATATCTCGCCGGGGCTCTGCTCGAACGTTGCGAGGACGCCCATCGTCAGCGGGAATATGAGGAACGGCCCCACGACGATCGGGTAGAGAATTTTTGAGAAGATCGTGGTCGTCACGGATATCGGCCCAAAGAAGAGGATCTTGATTGTTCCCTTCTGAATCTCGTGGGAGAAGCCCTTCGCGAACAGTCCTCCTACGAATATCACGGACGAGAGCAGCGCGACACCGTAGGCGTATGTCAGCAGGTTGAAGGACACGTCGACACCGAAGGGCGTGCTCTTCCAGGTTATCGCGTTGACCTCCTCGACCCCCAACGGCGCGACTATGAACCCCGTCCTGGCGTTCCATTCGTCGTTGTAGTTGCCCGCCTCGTCGCGGACTATCAGCATGACCTCGTACCAGCCCCATTCGGAGGGCGTGAACTCGACAGTCTGTCCTGTGAGGACAGTGAAGGTGCCATTGTGGTTGATGTACCACGTGTACATGTCGATCTGGCTGGAATCATCGCCCGAGCCGGAACCGTCTAGGGTGACGGTGTCCCCGAGGACCACGAGTCCGGGCTCGTTGACCTCCGCCCACGGCCTGTCGTAGTCTTCGTACAGCTGATGGACGTTCACACCAACCCAGTAGTTGTTGTAGTTCCCCGAGGCGTCCCTCAGTATGAGCGTCACGCCGAATTCCCAGTCGCTGGCGTATCGGAACCTGTAGCTGGCTTCCTCTCCGTAGAGTTTCGTCTCCACAACGTCGTGGACGACCCAGGTCCAGTTGACCACTCCGACGTTGTCAGTAGAGTTGGAGGCGGCGAAGTCGACAGTATCGTCGACGTCGGTATCGACGCTCCAGGGGACGTCCGCCCAGGGGGCTTCCGTGTCCGAAGTGGCATGCGTGACCGTGATGGTCACGTTGTCCTCCGCCTGGTTGATGGAGTAGTCCACGACGGTGAGACGTATCTCGTAGACCCCGACGTAGTTGAATGTGTAGTCAACCCTCGCGCCGAACAGGTCCACGTTGTAGTCCACTTCCCAGAATGACCACTGGTAATGGACTATCCGGTCGTCGTCGTGCGAGCCCGTGGCGTCCAGCCTGACCGTCGTGCCGGCGGAGACGGTTCTGTCATTGCCTGCGTCGGCGGTCGGCGGGTTGCTCTCAGTGGCCCATGGCACATCTATCTCGTCGCCGTCCATCATGCTGCCGATGTCGAACGACATCGCCTGCTTCATCGCGAAGCTCATGATGGAGAAGATGACCATCAGGAACACGAAGAGGATCACGGAACTCACGAGGCCGTGCTTGGCCATCGTGCGTATGTCCTTCTCGAATATCACGAACGCCCTGTGGACGGTCGCCAGTGGCCCCGATTTGTGGACCTTGATCTCCGGATAGTGATGGCTGGTCTCCGCGATCTCGGCCGGAGGCGGCGGAAGCTCGGAATCATCCTCAGGCGGCGGGGGGATATCCATGCTCATGATACGTCACCCCTCGTGGTCCGCTCGAAAACTTCCTCCATCGTCCCGACCGACTTCATCTCGTAGAGGTCTATGCCCTCCCCGATGAGCAGCTTCGCCACCTGCGAGGAGTCAGACCGCTTCGACAGCACGACTGACACGCTGCCCTCGACAATCTTGATGGACTGCAGCCTCAGGTTGTCGTCCAGCACCTGTCTGGCCCTCTGGGGATCCGAGACGTGCAGCATGAATGAAGGGGCTAGATACTTCTCCTTCAGCTCCTCCGCGGTGCCAACGGCTATGAGTCTCCCGTGGTGTATGAACGCGAACCTGTCGACGATGTACTCCGCCTCGATGAGGTTGTGCGAGGTGAAGAAGACCGTGTTCCCCTTCGAGACGTAGTCCCGCAGGTGCTCCCTCAGCTTCCTCCTGTGGATGATGTCGACCCCTTCGAATGGTTCGTCGAGGAATATCAACGGGACGTCGGACATGAGCACCCTGGCGAGGGAGACCCGTTGCCTCTGCCCCATGGACAGGTGGGCTATCCTCCGGTCAATGAAGGCCCTTATGTCAGCGAGGTCGGCCACCCTGTTGAGAGCAGCTTGTCGGTCCGATCGCTTCATGAGCATGAACTTGCCGAACATGTTCAGGTAGCGTCTGGGAGTCATCTCCTCGTAGAACCTGCTCTCCTCCGAAAGTATGGCGATGTTGTCTCTCACGTGGACTGGCGCGCCACGGACGTCGATGCCGAGCACGGAAGCGTCCCCGCCAGTTGCGTTGGTCAGTCCGCAGAGGACCTTGATGCAGGTCGTCTTGCCGGCGCCGTTGGGGCCGAAGAATCCGAAAATCTCGCCCCTGCCCACCCTGAGGCTGACGTTATCCAGTGCCCTGACTTCCCTGTAATCCTTCGATAGACCATTGGCTTCTATCATGGAGCCTACCTGAGCGAAAAAGGATGTTGACGGCTTATATATGTCTGAGGACCGGATATCACTTTTGATAATCCGCGCTGGCTGTGAGGTTGTCCCTCGTCACTGGCAGGCCCCACGCACCGTTCACCTCGCCCGGGCAGATCCCATGACCTCGAGCTGCGTCAACACGTCGGAGCGGACCTACTGTGAGGTTCGCGCGAGAGCCTACTATGGGCGGTCAAGGTCATATTCCGAGTTCGAGCCTGGCCAGTGTCTCTGGCGTGGGAACGCCCTCAGGAGACCATCCCCACACGGAATAGTACTGCTCAAGCTCCGCCTCGAAGTCCCCCTTGTTCACCACCGCGCCTTTCGACGGGCCGTCATGGATTGGTATGGTGAAGAGTCTCTCAGGGAGCGTATCATCCTTCTTGGACAGTCCCTCCCTGAGGTTGAAGAGCCTCTCGACGTTCCACACGCGCTCGCCGACCCGCTTCAGCTCCTCCACCGTGTAGCCGTGGCCGGTGGCGGCGTTCGTCAACATCACCATGTTGTCCCATGAGTTCGCGAAAGCGTTCCTCGCACCGAACTTGCAGAGGATCATGCAGTCAAGCACGGTGAACAGTTCCTGAAGGTCCTTCAGCGGCTGCGCCTTCCCCTTGACGGTGAACCTGTCCAGAACTCCCTGGAACAGCTCGGGGACGTACATCGTCGCCCTGAGATGGCAGGCGCCCCTTGTGGAGGTCGCGAAGGCCAGCGACATCCCTTGGATTCCCCTGGGGTCGTACCCCGGGAACTCCATGCCCTTGACGTTCATCGCGCACTTCTCCGCCTCTGGGCCGTATTTCGCCGCGAGCCTCCTCGAGCCCTCTCCGATCTCCCTGCCGAATCCCTCGACTCTCCCGGTGAGCTCGACCAGCCTGACGATGGATCTGTGGTCGCCCCACGAGAGTTCCAACCCACCGGTCTCCTCTTTTGTCATAATTCCTTTGTCGAACAGCTCCACCGCGCACGCGATCGTGTCCGCGCACGATATGGTGTCGATCCCGTATCGGTTGCAGAGGTCGTTCGCCATTATGATGGACTCGAGGTTGGCGTTCTCGAGGTTCGCGCCGAACATGGCCAGAGTCTCGTACTCCGGCCCCTCGGTCTCGACCTGGTAGTCCTTCTCGGCCCTGGTTGCGTTCCCGCAATGGAGCGGGCACCTCGCGCAGGCCATGTTCTTGACGAAGTGTCCGTTGATGAGCGCGTCACCCCCGATCTTCTCGAAATCGGGGAAGTATCCGGTCTGGAGGTTCTTGGTCGGGATCGTGCCCGCCTTTCCGGTTATTCCCACCACCATGGAGGTCCCGTATTTGGCGAAGGCGGCCGACTTCTCCTTGACGGTCTTGGTGGCCTCCTTGAAGCTCTCCCGTAGTCTGTCTGGGTCCGCCTGGTACACGTCCTTGGTACCGTGGACCACTATAGCCTTGAGGTTCTTGGAGCCCATGACGGCTCCCGCACCACCCCTTCCCGCTGCTCTGTGGTGGTCGTTCATTATGGCGGCTATCCGAGAGCGTTGCTCTCCTGCCGGGCCGATGACCGCTGCCTTTGCCTTCTTGTGTCTCTCCTCGAGCACATCGATGGTCTCGAAGACGTCCTTTCCCCATAGGTCCGCCGCGTCCTTGATCTCAGGACCGTCGTCCGTGATCAGAAGGTAGATCGGCTCCGGCGACCGACCCTTGAAGACGATGCCGTCGTAGCCTGTCTTCCTCAGCATAGGTCCCCAGTGCCCGCCCGAATGGGCGGAGAGGATCGCCCCTGTGAGGGGGGACTTCGTGGTGACGTTGTAGAATCCGGTGAACGACCCATACGTGCCAGTGTACGGCCCGGTCATGAAGATGAGCCTGTTCTCGGGGTCGAAGGGGTCGACTCTGGGCTTGTTCTCCTGATACAGGATCTTGGCGGCGAGCCCCCTCCCTCCGACGAACTTCAGCAGGTCGGCTTCGGATATCTGACTCTCTTCCGTTCTTCCCGACGTGAGGTCGACCCTTAGAATCCTCAACTCTGCGCACCTCTCGAAACCGGACCGAAAGAATTGCTACAGTATATAAAAAGATTTAGGCTATGTGGCATCAACCGGCGCGCTGTTCGTAACAGATTCGCAAAAAGCCTATGTCATTCGAACGACTGTACAATCATATCTGTTTAATACATCGCCATTGTTCTGAGCATCGTGGCTTTCGAGACGGTCGGGACCGAATCACTCATCGTGGTCGCCGCCCTTGCAGCGGTCGTCGCGTTCTTCTACTCGAACCTGGGCCTGGGCGGCGGACAGTTGTACGTGCCCATAATGGACCTGTTCTTCCTCAGCCTCGCGATGAAGGAGATCGTGCCTCTATCGCTGTGCTTCGCCTTCGCGACGATGGCCAGCGCGACCTTCAGCCACTCGAGGAAGCGATTGGTCGACTTCAGGCTGGGGGTCATGTTGGCGGCCGGCGGAATGGTGGGGGTCGTCATCGGGGTTCTCTTCACCACGTCCGTGGATGAGACGTATGTCAAGATAGGGTTCGCCTCGCTCCTGCTGATCGTGGCGACCAAGATGATTCACGACCTCTACCGGTCACGTGAGGGGGAAGGCCGCGGCGAGGCGGAGCGGAGCGCGAGCAGAGTCATGGCTGGTGTAGGGGTAAGTGTGCTCACGGGCTTCTTGATAGGCAGCTTCGGCATCGGCGGCGGCGTGATAAGCGTCCCGTTGATCATCTATGTGTTCAGGTTCGACGCGAGGAAGGCGATTGGCACTTCGGCTCTGATGGGCGCGATATTGACGCCCGCGGCTTTCGCGGCCTATGCGCTCCAGGAGGGGGTCACGATACACTACGACCTCGCCGTCGCGCTTACGCCGATAGTCTTCGTGATGGCCGTCATCGGCTCGACTTGGGGCCTCAAGAAGCTGAAGACGAAGTCCGTCCGGACGATATTCGTGGGCGGAGTCTATCTCGCGGCATGCGAGATGATCTACAGTCTTCTGACTCAGTAGCCTGACAGTCACAGGTCGATCTTCTGGTAGCGCTCAGGCACTACCACCCTACGCTCCGCCCCGAACTCAGCCT
>DUGQ01000109.1 GCA_013331315.1 Thermoplasmata archaeon | reverse complement strand
ATGCAAACACACCGCCCAACGCCGTCGGTATTATAGCCGCGCTGAGCAGGAACGGTCCGGGGAGCTCTTGGACCCAGAGTTTCCCTCTGGGTCTCCTTCCCCCGCCTGTGCCCTCTGTCATCATGCCCTTGACGGTAGAAACCGCGATATATGCGTTTCGCAGGCCCCCCGCAAGGCGTAAAATCCCATTCGCGCACCCCCCCTGGAACGCCTATCCAGCGCATGGCCAGTACACCACTAGAATTAAGTAGACATTGGGTCATATGCGGCTGATGAGCCCGTCCCCTTGGGATTTTGGCATCAACAAGGAGCTGCAGCGCGTCGAGGACAGGCTACGAGAGATGGTAGCGTCGGAGGAGGATGTCCTCACCGAGGCGTCCTTACATGTGATCGACGCTGGGGGGAAGCGGCTCAGGCCCTCCGTCACCATTCTCGCATACAAGAGTCTCGGCGGCGAGGACGTCGACAAGATCGTCGATATAGCAGCTGGATTCGAGCTCATCCATTCNNAAAGACGAGGCGCGGTCGCGAGACAGTATATCTGAAGTATGGTCTGCACAACGCGGTGGTGACTGGCGATTTCCTGTTCGTGAAGGCCTTCTCGCTGGGCGGCATGTTCGACAAAGAGGTCGTGAGGACGACCGCTGAGGCATGTGCGAGGCTTGCGGAGGGCGAGATAATGCAGAGCAGGTACAGACACACCAAGAACCTCACCGTGGACAAATACATCGAAGTCATGGAGAGGAAGACGGCCGAGCCTCTGAGGGCTGGAGCCGTGGTGGGAGCGTATCTCGCGGGGGGCTCGATGGAGGAGATTCGATGCCTGGGCGAGTACGGCCTGAACTTGGGCGTGGCGTTCCAAATAGTCGATGACATCCTCGATTTCGCGGGGGACGAGTCTCGTACTGGGAAGCCTGTGGGCACTGACCTGAGGGAGGGGTACCTGACCATGCCTTCGCTTCTCGCGATGAAGGATGACGAGGATGCCAGGAAGAGGCTCACGGACCTCGTCAGCCAGACCGAGCCGCCGACGGATGAGGTGAAACGATGCGTCTCCCTTGTAGTCGAGTCAGGCGCCATAGAGAAGGCCAGGGCCATGGCGGAGTACTACGGCATGGAGGCGCTCCAGCATCTCGGATGTCTGTCCAACACCCCGTACAGTGAGGCTCTTCGCAACTTGGTGTCCAGAGTCATGGAGAGGGACTCGTAGGTGCGTGGCACATGAATCCTGAGGGAATGACGACCGCTGAATGGATATCCGTANNCGCTTCCCCGGAGGAGATAGAGCGTTGTGTCAGGATGGTCGTCGAATCAGGCGCAATCGACAAGTCACGCGCGATGGCTGAGTACTACGCGATGGAAGCGCTTCAGCACCTCGGATGCCTCTCCAACTCGCCGCACAGCGAGGCGCTGAGAGACCTGGTATCCAAGGTGCTGGAGAGGGACGCATAGCCGCAGGTGCTGGCACATGAACCATAGTGGGATGACGACGCCGGAATGGCTTGAAGTGATAGAGGCGATGGAGGAGGTTGCACCCTACTACGACAGGGTCAACCAGCTGATCACTCTGGGGTTGGCGGACAGGTGGCGCGCGGAGGTCGCCCGCCGGGCGAAGGCAGGAGACGTCGTCCTCGAGCTCGGCTCCGGCCCGGGGAGCTTCGCGAGACATCTGAAGGAGCAGACGGTCTACTGTCTTGAGCCCTCCGACAGGCTCATCCACCAGTCCCAGGAGACGCTCGATGGCGAGCGTGTCAGCCTGATAAGAGGTGTTGGGGAGCGTGTGCCCCTCTCGGATGAGAGCGTCGACAAGGTGTTCTGCTCGTTCTCGTTCAGGGATTTCAGGGACAGGGCGAACGGCACCAGTGAGATGTTCAGGGTGCTGAGGGACGGCGGGGAGGTCTTCATAGCGGACGTCGCCAAACCACCCCCAGGCCCGATGGCCAAGCTGCTCGAGATGCACGTCCGGTTCGTCGTACCAACCCTCGCCAGGATAGCCGTGAATCCAGACGCCAGGGCCAGGTGGAGGAACNNCGTAGACACATACGAGGCATTCGGGTTCACCACGGTCTACGAGGGGCTTCTGCGGACACAGGGTTTTGTCGATGTGTCCACCGAGTTCCTCGCCATGCGGGGCGCGACGCTGACCAGGGGGAAGAAGCCTTGCGGGTCGACGTCCTAGTCGTGGGTGCTGGACCCGCTGGCAGCACGACCGCTAGATTCTGCGCGGGCCCCGACACGAGCGTGCTCATGATCGACAGGCGGAAGGAGATTGGGGAGCCCGTTCAGTGTGGGGAACTACTGCCTTCGACGAAGGAGATGTACTCCATATTCCCGGAGGGATCGGAATTGGAGGAGCTCTTCGACTTGGACTCGTCCCTAGTGGAAGGCAGCTGCTCGTCCATCGAGATGATATCCCCACGGGGCCGCGCCTACAGTATCGATTTCGCGTCGAACACGCTCGACAGGCGCGTGTTCGACAAGCACCTAGCCGCCCTCGCCGTGGAGAGGGGCGCCAGACTGGAGAAGAGCACGTCCCTGATATCGATCAATGGCTCGGTGGCGGAGACAACGATGGGGAATATCGAGGCGAAGGTCGTCGTCGGAGCTGATGGCCCCAACTCGCTCGTGGCTAGGCAAGCGGGCCTTCAGCGACCCGTTCTGCGCTATCCAGCAATCACCGGGAGGGCCGATGGAGACTTCGGCCACGCGGTGAAGATGTTCTTCGGCAAGGTCGCCCCGGGAGGGTACGCCTGGATAATTCCCAAGGACGAGGGCGCGAACATCGGGTTGGGCTTCAACGAGAAGGCGTTCACGAAGCGACCGAGCGCCGCGCTGGAAGAATTCGCAAGTAGCCTGGGGTGTGGAGTGTCCGATGCGTCCCTGGGTTTTGTCCCTATGTCTGGGCCAGTACCGTGTACGGCCCGCGGAACCACCCTGTTGGTTGGCGACGCAGCCGGTCATACGATGCCGTCAAACGGTGGCGGCATACCGACGGCAATGATTGCTGGCAGGTTCGCGGGGAAAGCGATCAAGGCCCATCTCGGAGATGGCACCTCCTTGACCAAGTACGAGGATGCTTGGAGAAGGGTGATGGAGGCTCCTCTGAGAAACTCCCTTCGCACAAGACGTTTGGCGGACTTCGCCTTCTCCAGCGACGCGTTGCTCGGCGGCGCGATGGCGGTACTTGGTCGACGCGGTCTCGATCGCGCTATCAGATGCCAGCGGTTGTTCCTGTGATTCTGTCGGTGGCTTCGCGCTCTTCAGCCGCGCCTGCGGCTGGTCTTCGTGGGGCTGCCACACACNNACACGTCGCATTCTTCGATGTCCGATTCGAACCTCTTCCCGCACCCCACGCACCGGGACCCCCAATGGATGACCTTGCGGATGCCCCGCTGCTCAAGGCCCTTGTAGGGCACTCCCATCGCCTCCGCCGTGTTCTGGATCGAGTAATCGTCCGTCATGAGCTCGTAGCCGAGGTCGAGTGCGAGCGCGAGGATTTCCTTGTCCGTCGACGACAACCTCCGAGCGTCGCCGGTCCTCTCGCTCTCCGAGAGGACCCTGGAAAGGGACTTCTTGCTTGGTGACAGGACCTTGATTCTCGTCGCGAGGAGCAGCTCCAGCCGGTCTTTCATGCCTTCGCGCTCAAGCTCCCTCACGACTCCCGGTGAGATGACCAGCTCCCACTCCGCGGGCAAGTCCTTTCCGTAGTAGAGGGCGGATGTGTCCAGAACGAGGCCTTTCATGGATGCCTACCTCACTCGAGTGTTCTCGCGCTTCTCAGACATGTGTCGGTCATTTTCACTGTGTCGATCTCTGATTCCGCCTCGACCACTGAGCTCATCGACGCTCCGGTCGAGGGTTTGTCAGGGGCGTAAGTGCAGCATGAGCCAGAGGATATCGATATCTCGTAGGTCCCTATCTCCTTCGCCATCCGCTCTATCTCAACCTTGTCCATCCCTATCAATGGGCGCAGGACCGGGACCGACGCGGCTTCTTCCTCAACGAAGATGTTCATCATGGTCTGTGACGCGACCTGGCCAAGCGACTCTCCCGCCACGATGAAGGCCGCGCCAGCACTCTCAGCGACCTTGCTGGCCACCCTGAGCATCATCCTCCTGCACAAGACGCAGGTAAGGTTCCGCCTGCACTTCTCAGAGAGGTCGTCCAATACGGCTCCGTGTTCTACTACGATCTTCGTCATCGGTCTGCCCAGCGCTTCGTCCATCCTTCTCATGATCCTCTTGACCTTCTCGGTCTCGCCAGGGTCGTCCGCCGGGGAGGGATCGAAGTGAATGGCCACGAGGTCTACTCCCTGCCTGCCAATCATGTAGCCCGCGACCGGCGAGTCTATTCCCCCGGAAAGAAGCAGTACCCCTCTCAAGTCCTCACCTGTCGTACTTGTAGTAGCGGTGCTTGCCACAGCTCTCGCACTCAGGGTCTCTCTTCACTCTGATCTTCTGGATCTCATGGGACCAGACATCGAGCACAATCAGCTCGCGCGCGGTCTCCCGACCCAGCATGACCTTCAGAGCCTCCGTGACCTCTACCGATGCCACGATGCTCGGGAGAGTGTTGATGATTCCAGCCGTGTCGCAGGTCGGCAGCCTACCAGCGGGTGGCAATCTGGGAAATACGCATCTCAGGCAGGGCCCACCTGGGACGACGGGCATGACCATTCCCGCGGTCGCGACCGCGCCTCCGTAGACCCACGGTATGCCGAGTTTCACGCAGGCATCGTTCACCACGAACCGCGCCTCCATGTTGTCCGTCGCGTCCACGACCACGGACGCGCCGCCGACGAGCTTCTCGACATTATCCGGTCTGACGTCTGCGACGGCCGATAGAATCTCTATCTCGGAGTTCACGCTTCTCAGGAGTTTCTCGGCGACGGCTGCCTTAGGCTCGCCGATGTTCGCCTCGGAGAACAGGGTCTGACGCTGCAAGTTGCTAAGCTCCACGTGGTCTCTATCGACAATCAGGATGCTGCCCACGCCAGCCCTGGCGAGGAGAGAAGATGCGTGAGTTCCCAAAGCCCCGCAGCCTATGACCACTGCCTTGCTTGAGGCGAGCCTTGCCTGGCCATCCTCTCCCATCTCCTTGAGGAGCGTCTGCCTGGAGTATCTGTCTTGATTCAATGCGAGTTGATACGTGCCCGCTTGTATTAATTCGTTTCAGGAGTTCGGCCGTCTATGTGATGACGTACTCCATGTCGAACCGCTCTCTGAAGGCTTTGACCCTCTTCCTCACGGTGGCCCCGGCCGCCGCGTCAATGAAGATGTCCGCCAGTTCTGGGATGTCCTTCTCCTTGACACCCATGCGGGTTAGTTCTGCTGTTCCGAGCCTGCCAACGGAATCGATGATCAGGTTGGAACGCTCCAGCATGACCGAGAAGTCGTTCATGGTGGTCTTGTACTCGTCCTTGAATCCCTTCTGGTCGATCAACAGCTGATGGGATTCCGTGAACCCCAGCTCCTCGAACATGAGGGGGAATCCCCTCTCGCTCAGCTCCTTCCCGAGCCTCTTCGAGTTCCTGATGACCTGCTTGGCGTAGCGGCTGCCGAACCTGCGGAACTCCAGCAACGTCTGCCCGAGAGCCGCCACTCTGTTCCAGTGAGCGTTGTCCACTATCCGCCACGTGAGGTTCTTCCTGACCTCGCTGTTCATCGTCTCCTTGTCCGTGACCAAGAGCCCTCCCTGTGGCCCGAAGAAGCTCTTGTGCGTGGAGCCGTACAGGATATCCGCGCCGCTCTTCAGGGGCTGCTGAAACTCTCCTCCGGCGATCAGCCCGAGCACATGTGACCCGTCGTACATCATGATCGTTCCCGACCTGGAGCACGCCTCTCTGATCGGCTTCATGTCGTATGGGAATGGTATGAAGGACGCCCCCAGGATGATGACCTTGGGCTTCCTCTTACGGATCATGGACGCCGCCTCGTCAGTGCGTATGGAATATGTTGCAGGGTCGAAGGGAAGTGCGCAGGCCCTAAGGCCAAGGATGTCAGGGATGTACTGCTGAGCGTAGCCGTCATATCCGCCGTACTCGACGGGGATGGCGCACATCGTGTCTCCGCGCTTGGCGGTGGAGACGATGGCGATCATGGCCGCGATGTGTCCAGACAAAGGCTGAACGCAGGCGTACTTTGACTGGAAGACCTCGCATGCGAGCCTCTCGCTGACGAGTTCGACCTCCGTCGTTATCCTCGTTCCGCGATATCCGTTCTCTAGGTACTCCCCTCCGTATTCGGAGTCGACCGGGAGTGTATACCTGTGCCCGAAATCTGACGACAGAAGGGCCCTGACCTGCGGGCTCGTGACGTTTTCCGAAGGCAAGAGGTTGACGGAATCCTCCAACCGCCATCTCTGCTGCGCCCTCATCCGCTCGATGAAGTAGCTCTTCTTCATGGTGGTCATGCTTAGCNNGTGGAGAATTCGTCCTCGTCCTCATCGAGGTCCTCCTCCATGACCACGTTGACCAGTATGTTGACGACCTCTCTCAGCTGTTTCACATCCTCGCGAAGTCTGTCGATTTCACCTAGTATCTCCTTATCTTCAGCCACGCTGTTCCCCCTTTCCGAGTCGCTCATTGCATTATTCGAGTATAGTTCTTCCGTATCATGTCTCGAAGTCGCGATAGTCGTCCGCGATCTTCCTAACCTCTGTCCGCTCGCACCTCTCGCAGTAGAGCTTCTCTCCTTTCAGGTCCAACGGCTCGCGGCACGAAGTGCAGAGCGCTCTGAGGACGCCAAGGTGCGGGCCTGAGGTCGTAAGCTGTTCTGACGGGAGCGCCTGTATGACCTTGCCTCGTATGAGGTCGCCTGGCCGGACCAGGTCCCCGGCGTCCTCAACGTATGAGCTCGAAATCTTGGAGACGTGGACCGCTGCGAGCGTCTCGCTGGAGACCTCCCTCTTGCGCCCCTCCTGCGAGACGATGAAGCAAATAACCATTGCTGGCTTGACGTCGGACACATCGGCTATTACTGTGTCTCCCTCGACGAGCACGATCGGTGGGTTGTCAGGCACGACCCTGACCAGCTTCTCCGCTTCATCCACCTGAAGCTTTCCCATCGCGCTGGCGTAGACTTTCCCGTCCTTGTCCTCGTAGGTGCCCTCTCCGGCCATGTACTCCTCAGCCTGGGCTACCTCATCACCTGGCAGAACCCGTCTCACAGTCTTAAGCAGCTAGATCACCTATCTCTGGAACTTGAGCAGAACGACCGAAACGACCTCTATGGTCTTTCTGTGAAATTCGAACGCATATGGTATCTCGAATTTATACCTTTTGACCGCTTTGCAGCTCGCCCCGAGCGAGTCAGTCATCTGAGATACGAAGTCCATGCCGACCTCGTTGTGTAACGAGTAGACCGTGGGGGATATCTCGATGGCCTTCTCGATGAACGCCCTGTCCGCGTGCCTTGTCTGGGCGCCGAATGGGGGGTTCTGGATTGTCGTGTCGAATTCGCCACCGAACGAAGATACCTCGGACACGACGAATTCGACGTCTACACCGAGCGCGCGAGCGTTCTCTGACGCCACCTTGATAGCCCGTTCGTCTATGTCCAGTCCCACGACTATGTCAGCGCCCAGTAGTTTGGCCCCTATCGAGAATATGCCGTTTCCGCATCCGAGGTCGGCGACTGCGCGTCCCTCGATGTCACCCGCCCCGAAGGCCTCCCATAGGACGTCCGACGCGATGTAGGCCGGAGTGGGATACTGCTCGAGCATGGACGAGGGGTCTTCCAGGAGCTTCAACCGTTGCAGCGACATCTCCAGCTGCTTCTTCTTCAACTTCTGCACCCTCTGCGGGGGTCAGGTCGACCTGACGACGCGCCTTCAATTGGCCTCATCTATCATCTTCCAACGTCTCAGCTTGTTGACCTCGGAGACGTCCCTTCCGTGAATATCGCGTTCCACGTCCGAAAGGTACTCGATGGCCATCAGCAGGGACTCCTTCGAGGGTTTGTGTATGTTCACCTTGGCCCTCGTGAACTCCCTCTCCACAATGTCCATTGCCTTGGCCGTTTCTCCGTACTGCTCGCAGAAGTCGTTGACGACCTCGTCTACCGCCTGGGCGAGCGACCCGCACTCACCCTCAGGGGTGGCCTGTCTGCGCGAGAACTCGCCAGAAATCATGATCTCCCCGATCGCCCGGAAGGCCGACTCGACGTTCTCTCCTGTCTTGGCGCTGCACATGACCACGGGCATCTCCGTCTTCTTCCCGATGTTCTCGAGGCTCTGGACCGCCTCGCACCCTGGCTCGACGAGATCGACCTTGTTGCCCAGGAACACCACAGG
>DUGQ01000157.1:1793-4442 GCA_013331315.1 Thermoplasmata archaeon | reverse complement strand
GACGGCGGCTACACCTGCCAGTAGCGGTTCCCGCGGTCAAAGGGTCACTTCGAGGCTGTCCCCCGAGTTCACGCACCTGAGGACAGTGGCGTCACCCACGATTCTACCTACGATGTTGCAGGGACTGTAGGCCCGCGGCTTCCCGTCGGTGCTGACCGGCGTCGGGCCGAAGAACAGCGCGAGGGCGTGCCCGTCCGGCCAGTAGGCGACGTCACCGACAGCCATCTCGGCCCTGGCATCCCGCTCCAGACCAGCGGCGACCGGCGTGTCGAAGTACACCTCGTCACCCCATCGGTTCGCCTTCGCCTTGAACGGCACCGCCGACGCTAGTCGCTCCACGGTGTCAGTCCCGTCCTCCCTCAGAGCCACGAGGACCTCGCACCCTCCCTTGAACGAGATGCGCAGCTGGGTCATCTTCTCCACTCCAACGGACCAGATGCACTCGGCCGTATTGGAGGGTTTCGGCATCCTGTCGCTGACGGGCGGGCCGCTCACTTCTTCCGGCGCTTCTTGCCGCCGAATATCTTGCGCTTCGTCGCCTTGAGCTTCAGCTTCTGTATGGCCTCGGTCGGGTTCAGCTCCTTGGGGCAGACCTCCACGCAGTTGAATATCGTGTGGCAGCGGTACACGCCGCTCTCGCTCTCGATGAGGTCCAGGCGCTCGTCCTTCGCGATGTCACGCGTGTCCGCGTAGAACCTGTACGCCTTCAGGAGCGCAGCGGGTCCGAGGTAGTCGGTGTTCCACCAGGCCACGGTGCAGGAGCTGGTGCACGAGCCGCACAGTATGCAGTCGATGGGCTCGTTGATCGGCTCCCTCTCCTTGGGGGTCTGGATGTACTCACGCTCGGGATACGGCTCCTTTCCCACGAGGTAGGGCTTAACCCGCTTCAGCCTCTCGAAGAAGTGCTCGTAGTCGACCGCCAGGTCCTTGACGACCTTCTGATGCGGCAGCGGGCTTACCAGGAGCTCCTTCTTCTTGAGGAACTGCGATATCTGGGTCTCGCACGCCAGCCGTATCTTGCCGGCTATGACCATCGCGCACGACCCGCACACGCCCGCCCTGCAGCAGAACCTGAACGCGAGGGTCCCGTCCTGGTGGTTGAGTATCTCGAACAGCGCGTCCAGCACCGTCATGCCGGGCTTGACGACGACCTTGTACGACTGCCAGTAAGGTTCGCGATCGGCCGTCGGGTCGAAGCGCTGCACCTTGATGGTGATCTCGTCTCCCGCCATCTCAATACCTCCTCGCTTCGGGCTGGTGCTTGGTGATCTTCACGGGCGTGTAGGATATCTCCGGGCCCTTCGGCGTGTACACGGCTATCGTGTGCTTCAGGAACTTGGCGTCGTCCCTCTCCTTGAAGTCCAACCGGGAGTGGGCTCCCCTGCTCTCCTCGCGCTTCAAAGCGCCAACCACTATGGCCTCGGCGACATCAAGCATGCCTTCGAGCTCGATCGCCCTGATAAGGTCGACGTTGTACTGCTTGCCCTTGTTCTGAACCGAGATTCTCCCGTAGCGCTCCTTGAGCTCACGTATCTTGGCAAGGCCTTCCTCCATCGCACACTTCTCGCGGAATATGCCGACCTTCATGAACATGGTCTCCCTCATCTCGTTCCTGATGTCGGCGTGGTTCTCGTCGCCCTTGGAAGCCAGCAGCGCGTCTATCCTCTCGCGCGTCTCCTTGAGGCACTTCATTATGGTCGCCTCTCCCTGCTTCTCCTCCTTCTTGGACGAGACGTACTTCGCGGCCACCGCGCCGGACCGCTTGCCGAACACCACCGTGTCGAGCAGCGAGTTGCCCCCGAGCCTGTTCGCGCCGTGCACGCTCACGCAGCCGCATTCACCGGCCGCGTAGAGCCCCTTGAACTTCGTGGCCCCGTCGATGTCCGTGTCGATCCCGCCCATGGTGTAGTGCTGTCCAGGTTGTATGGGGACGGGGTTCTCGATCGGGTCCACATCGACGAAGTTGATGGCCAGGTCGCGTATCCCGGGCAGCCTCTCGAGTATCTTCTCGCGGCCCAGGTGCCTGAGGTCGAGGTACACGTATTGGCTCTCTATCCCGCGGCCCTCGTTGATCTCCGTCTGGATCGACCTCGAGACGATGTCCCTCGGGCCAAGCTCCATGGCCTTCGGGGCGTACTTGGACATGAACCTCTCGCCGTTGGCGTTTATGAGGTACCCGCCCTCGCCCCTGGCGCCCTCAGTCATTAGTATGTTCGTCCCGTACAGCGAGGTCGGGTGGAACTGGACGAACTCCATGTCCTTCAACGGTACTCCTCTCCTGAAGGCCGCGGCCTGGGCGGAGCCTGTGCTTATCAGCGCGTTCGTCGAGCGCGCGTATATCTGGCCGCTGCCGCCAGAGGCGAGTATGACCGCCTCTGCCATGAACGGTTCCAGCTCTCCCGTCTTGAGGTTCAGGCAGACGACCCCGCGGCACTGGTCACCGTCCAGGACCAGGTCGACCATGACCCTGTCGTCGTACAGAGGAATGTTCAGCTTGACCGAGCGCTCCCAGAGCGTGTGAAGCATGTACTGACCAGTCTTGTCCGCCGCGAAGCATGTCCTCGGGTACCCCGCGCCGCCGAACGGCCTCTGCGCGATCCTCCCGTCCTCGGTCCTCGAGAACGGACAGCCCCAGTGCTCTATCTCTAT
>DUGQ01000157.1:0-1776 GCA_013331315.1 Thermoplasmata archaeon | reverse complement strand
TGCTTCTCCCAAGTGTCGTCCTTCCCCGCCGGGTTGTTCGCCAAGGGGGCGTTGACGCCTCCCTGAGCCGCTCCGGAGTGGGACCGAACCGGGTGGACCTGTGACACTATCGCCGTGTCAGCCAACGGGGCCGCCTCGACGGCCGCCCTGAGACCTGCGAGCCCACCGCCTATGACTAGTATCTTGTGGTAGTACACTTGCTCAGCCTCCTGTTATGAAAGGGAACAGTATGACGATGCCCCAGAGGAGCGTGACTATCCCTACCACCCAGAGCGCGACGTCCACGATCTTCTTGCGCTTCACGAACATGTCGAAGTCGAACAACACCGTCCTGAAGCCGTTCAGGCCGTGGAGCAGCACCATTGACAGCATCCCGTAGTCCACCACTATGTAGACCAGCTGGTCGAGGCGGATCGTGACGTCGTCGAACGTTATGAGCGGATCCCCGGTCTGATGCTCTCCAAGGTCCATGAAGTGCGACGCGTACAGATGTATTCCCAGGAAGACTACCAGCAACACCGCGGAGAGCCTCTGGAAGAACCACGCCCAGGTTCCCGCGACCTTCGTGGTCGCTATCCTCTGCTCTGTCACGTCAGACACCTCCCTCGGACGGGACGAATATCACGTCCCAGAGCGCCCACAACCCTCCGATGACCANNCGACCCAGAACACCAGCTTCTGGTGGCGTATCCCCAGGCCCAGGTCGAACATCACGACCCTGAAGCCGTTCATGGCGTGGAAGATCACGGCGATTATCAGGACGAAGTCCATCGCCACGAACAGAGGCTGAGATGTGGTCTCCATGAGCGCGTTGAAGTCTCCAGAGCTGAGAGATGCGGTCGACAGGAACGATAGGTGCATGAACACGTACACAACCAGGACCAGGCCAGTTATGCGGTGCCCGACCCATGCCCACATGCCCGTCTTCATATTCGTCGGCCAGAACTCGGAATTCCTGCCGAACAACCATTTCAGGCCGCTGATTTTCATACAAACACCAATTCCGGATTACTCCTCTTCCCTGGGAGGCTCGAGGACTCCACGTTGCCGCGTGGATTTAGGCCTCAGGGCCGCCCGACCCCTAGACTGGCAAAATTGTACTTAAGTATATCTAATCGAACACAAACCCAGCGGAATCCGCACCTACCCCGCGCATGAGGATGCTCGATATCGTGAATTACTATACGAATCTCGTCAACGGCTGTCGAGCACGAGCCGACGCCCGCGTCGACAGGAGCGGGGNNTCTAATCGAACAATTTCCTTGCGGATTCCATACCTGTTCAGACCCGGGTGCTGCGTTAATCGTGACGAGGAATACGAATTTCGTCCGCCGGTGTCGAGCGCTAGAGTTCAGTCGAGTGCGTACTTAGCGCGATGCAATCAATGTCGAATGCCAAGTATGACAGGCCAGTCATGTCGAAACGCGAGGTCAATCAGGCGGGATTGAGGCCGGAGCTAAACCCCTTACCTTTTCTGATAACCTCTGCGGTCAACCCGTGAAGCGCAGACAATTCAGCCGGGTGACTACCGGCCTCTCCTTCTCGCATTCCGGGCAACCAGGAACAAAGTCAGGATCATAATCGCGACGAGAGGCATCGCGCCGAATTCGGGTATCGGCATTTGGGGCGTTGTCTGGGGGTAGTAATCCTCCGCACCTGCTCCTCCTGCGATGTCATACGGCGCATCCACGATGCCATACGGAAATACATCATCAGGGCTTGTCCAGTCGCTCCAGTAGTTGCCGTAGCCGGTCGTGCTGTTCCACCAGTTGCCAG
>DUGQ01000191.1 GCA_013331315.1 Thermoplasmata archaeon | reverse complement strand
CCAGTGCCGACGACCTTGTCCCAGTTCTGCGCGGTACCGTAGTCGTCGAGCCCGAGTTCCCAGAGCGCATCAGGACCTATCATGCAGCCGTACAGGTGCGACAGGTTGAATATGAGCGCGACATCCGCCCAGGTCAGGTTCAGGACCATGTTGTAGTCGTCCTTGCACCATATGCCTGAGTCAGGCCATCCGGTGTAATCGGTCGTGTCCCAGTAGCTCGGGTTGTGCTTGATCGCCCAGAACTCGTAGCTGACCCAGCTGTCGTTCTGCGAGTACCATTCGATGGTCCTCTTGACGGATTCGGTGTTGAACGGCGTGCCGTCGTGGTACTTCACGCCCTCCTTGAGCGTTATCTCCAGGGTCGGGTTGTCCGGGTCGTCCCTGTTCAGGTTCCACGACTCCGCGAGGCCCGGCACGTAGTTACCGCTCAGGTCCCTCGCTATCAGGGTCTCGTAGATCATGCCTGGCGGTCCGTACATGGCGCTGGTCCTGGCAGGGTTCATCGTCTCCACATCGGAGGTCATCGCTATGACGAGGACCTTCTCATCCTTCTTCTCGAACACCCCGGCCACCCAAGCCGCCGCGAGTATCGCCAGTAACACTATCACAATGATGACCACGGCCCAGATCATCTTGCCCTTCGGTCTGACTGGCGCTGCTCCGGGCTTCGCTATCTCACTACTCTCCTCAGACGTGCTCCCCACTTCCTTTTCCTCCTCCTCCAGTTGGCGAATACGGCCGGCCTCCGGGGAAGCCAGAAAGGACTCTGAAAATTGCTCCGGGGAGAGCCGCGTCCTCTTCGTTGGGGTAACAACGTTAAGCTGGATATATATAAGATACCACGAAACGGCATCCCGACGAAGATCACGTCTCTGGCGCCGTCCCGCGGCTCTATGCTGGCATGCGCTCACTGGCCCGGGAATAGACGTGGGTCTCACCTTGAGGTCAGGACGTGTGCAAACACCCTTAAACAGGTAAGCATTGTCCAGCCAGGAGCACGATTCTGATTATCGAACCGGGGAGGAGCGAGTCATGAGTGAGGCGGACGCGGTCAAGAACACGAATGGTTCACCAGCGACCATTCAGTCGCTGACGGACGACCTGCGGGGCCTTGGAGTGAGTCCAGGCATGACCCTTCTGGTCCATACCTCTCTCAGTTCTCTCGGGTGGGTATGTGGAGGCGCGGTGAGCGTCGTGCTGGCCCTCGAGAAGGCAATCGGCCCAGAGGGGACTCTGGTAATGCCCACGCACACGGGCGACCTCTCTGAGCCCTCTCGCTGGAAGAACCCGCCTGTGCCCGAGCATTGGTGGGACCTCATCCGACGGGAGATGCCTGCGTTCGATCCAGACCTGACACCGACGAGAGGCATGGGCGCCGTCGTCGAGTGTTTCCGGAAGCAGAACGGCACGCTGCGCAGTAACCACCCGACCGTCTCGTTCGCCGCCAGGGGCCCGAAGGCCAAGATCATCACCGAGGACGTTCAGCTGGATTTTCCGACGGGCGACGATTCACCGTTGGGCAGGATGTACGGCCTCGACGGGTGGGTGCTACTTCTGGGCACCGATTTCAAATGCTGCACCTCGTTGCACCTCGCCGAGTATCGAGCCGACTATCCGGGGCGTAAGGTCATCAAGTGCGGTTCTCCGGTTGCCCTCGATGGCGCGAGCCGTTGGGTCGAGTTCGACGACATCGAGTACGACGACTCCGACTTCGACGTGATAGGCGCGGATTTCCTCGGGCAGCCTGAACAGAACCGTAAGGGCCGTGTCGCCAGCGGGACCGCCGTGCTCATGCCAATGAGGTCGCTCGTCGATTACGGGGTGCGATGGATCGAGAAGAACCGCGGGAGATGACGTTCGTCAGGTTCCCGCGACGAGTCTGACCATACGCGCCCGAATCGGATGCACTAAGAACCTGTCGGCCTCTACGGGGACTCTGATGCAGATATCTTGGACTTGGAGGGCGCGTCGACTCCCGGACGAGGTCAGGGATGAGATCCTGCGCCGTCTCGAAAGCGTGCGCCCGTTCTTCCCGGAACTCAGACCTCGGCTCAGGATAGGCTTGACTCGATTCTTCGAGGGGTTCGTGTTCCAGTCCCACAGCGGCTCGACGACGCTGAGCCTCGAGGTGAAGAGGCGCAGGACCGGCGAGTGGAAGTATCCGACTCACTGGACCATCGCCCATGAGCTGATGCATCTGGTTCAATTCAACTCCGAGCAAATACCCGGGGGCGAGAGGGCATGCGACATACTCGCCCTCGCGCGGCTCCCTCCGAGGTTCATCGACGAGTCTCCGACCTATCTCTATGTCCCGACGAACGCGCGAGAGGTATGGACGCAGGATGACGCGGAGCTCGCCCATTCTCTGGCCGAATCCGCCCTTGAGATGCTCAAAGAAGGGGACGACGGGTTCGAGTCCTTCTGGGAGAACGAGTTCGAGCGGGCCTACGAAGCGAGTCGAGGGGCAAAGCAATGAGCCCCCGGTCGGCCTTTTCTCGTTCTAGGCCGTCCGCGCCTTCGGAGGAGGCTGAGAGTCCCAAATCGAGCCCTGCGTCCCCTCGAGAAGCGCGGATGAAGGACTTTCTTTCAGCGTACTGACTCCACGAAGAGGTAATAAGCGGTAACAGCGTTACTCTGCCTGCCTCGATGGTGGTTCGAGGGGAGACGTGAGCTGAGATGTATGTGGGAAGACTGAAGAGAGGCAGGGAGCTCAGGGCTGCACCCGTCGTTGTCGCCGCGTTGGTGGCCGTTGGGATGTTGGGTGTGTGCGTCCAGCTGAAGTCATCGGCTGTGACGAATGTCCTGCTGATGGAGATCGACATAGGAAATCCGGAGAGCGAGGCCCTAGCGGTGTCCATGCCTGGTTGGGGGCCCATTGAACCCGACACGCATGGTGGTAACTGGGGAGGCTACGGGGCTTCGGGCGAGGACACGAGAGTCATATGGTTCGCCGACGATGAGAGATGGGCCATGCTGCAGTTGGGCTTCGTCGGCTCCGGACGGACAATGGAGTTCAAATCGCTCGACGGAACCGCGGATGACAGCTTCAAGGTCTACATGCTCGTCGAGGGCTGGTCCACGCTGTACGGGACCTATGATCCTCTGGAGGTGCCTTCGGACGCATGGGTTGAAGTGTACTCGTACACCGCAGATCCTAACGTCGCCGAGGTGTGGATCGACCATTCCGTGGACATCTCGCCTTCAGCGATCCAAGGGGTCGCTCGTGGAGGCTGTGAGTTCGTGGTGATCTTCGAGGCCACAGGAGATCCCTGGTCGTTGTTCAACACCTTCGGACAGGTCGCCATTGACCACTTCAAGGTCCTGGGGAACGGACAGCCGATGGTTGTTGAGTGAGAGTCCACCGGCTTCGGTCGCCTCGACGATCCGGAAACCTCTTATCCCCGTTTTTCGAGCCTCCCCTGTCCACTATGCCGTTGACGGCGGCGACTTACACCCGTTCGAGCTGTAGTCTGATGCCCCTCGTTCTCAGGCACCCCGCCCATATGGCGGGCGTACGATGGCGGTCACTGAGATCCGCCGGGTCAGTAACAGAAATTCTTATCATTGTTAATGTCGTTTCACCAATGGGCTCACTCTTCCATTTTGCGTCGATACGAGAAGAGCTCTACGGTGGGGGGGAACACTTGCGAATAGAAGAGACAAGAGGACTTAGGAATTGGGCGCTCTGTATGGGCGTCGCTATGCTGGTTGTGTCGATGTCCATATTCGTCGCCCAGCCGGCATTTGGAAAGCAGAAGAACAAGCCTCAGCCGTCCTACGGAGAACTCACCGACGAGGAACTGGCGTTCGTCACCGCGGTCGGTGTAGGCGGGTACGAATACGATATCACCGAGACTCTGGCCTACAGCTATGGCACGTTGCCCGGTGGAGTCCACAGGCCATGCGGGAGCGACGCAGAGTACGAGGCGGCGCTGTTTCTCGAGGCAGAGATGAACCGGATCGGCCTGCAGGATGTCGCGATCGAAGAGTTCGACACGAACTCGTGGACATTTCGGGGAGCGTCCGTCGAGGCCCTCGTCGAGGACGGTCTGACTCTGACCGCGTCCTCATACGGCGGCCTCGCTGGGACGCCTCCGGAAGGCGTGACCCGTGAGATAGTGGACGTGGGGTACGGTCTCTTGGACGACTACGAAGATAAGGATGTGGCCGACAAGTTCGTGCTCATCTCGATCACCTACTGCGAGGGCGGATGGTCCAGCCAGCTCCTCTATCAGGCGGAGCTGATGGGCGCGAGAGGCGCCATCTTCGACTGGGTAGCCGAGGAGCAGATCCCAGATTCGCTCTACATGACCGGCGAATGCGGCTTCTCGTTCCTAGGCGTCGATGTCGGCCACAACGGCATGGCCTACCTGAGAGAACTGCTGGCCGATGGGCCGGTCGAGGTCACCGTCAAGTCGGACATAGAGATCGACTACGATGGCACTGGACACAACGTGGTCGGCTATCTGCCTGGGTCTGACAACGCGGACGAGTACATAATCATCGGCGGGCACTACGACAAGTGGTGGTACGCCGCGTCCGACGACTCCGCAGGGGTCTCCAGGGTGTTGGGCATCGCCAAAGCGATGGTCGACTCCGGCTACGAACCCTCGAGGACGATAGTATTCGTCGCCCTCTCGGGCGAAGAGTACGGCTGGGTCGAGTCGTGGTACGCTTGGTTGCAGGGCTCATGGGCGTTCATCGACGAGGCCCATCCGGAGATGGCCGGGAAGACGCTTGCGTACTTCAACTGCGAAGGAGGAGGCACGAAGGGCTCGACGAGCGTGCGCTCGTACGGAGGGCCGGAGACATACCGCTTCCGCTTCGACGTGATGGGCTCGATAGACGAGTATTTCGCAACGACGCTTCCGTGGTCCGAGGACTACTATCGTATTGACGACCAGAGCGTGAGGCACGGTACCTTCTCGACATGGACCGACAACTGTCCGTTCGGCGTGTCAGGTGTCCCATGGATGGAGGTCAAGAGCACGAGGGCCGTACCAGGGTTCAACTACTCCTACCATACCGTCTGGGACAACATGGATAGGATATCCGGGGAGGCCCTTGCGATGAGCTCGATCTCATCGGGCGTCACCATGATCCGGCTCGACCGGTCGACAGTCGTCCCGTACAGCCTCGAGTTCTGCGCGAACGAGGTCAAGAGCACGCTCGACCTCGATGCCATCGTGGCCGCGGGCATTGACACAACTGCTGTGACCTCAGCGATAGACGACTTCTACGCAGTATCCAAGCGCGTGTGGAACCTGGCGTGGTCAGCTGAACCATCGGACGATACCGATCTGGTCAACGAGATGCTGATGGGGGTCGTCAANNGCATGTACACAATCGGTGGACGGGTGGGCGATACCGCGCTCTTCCCGCACGAACACGCCCAGAGTGACTCCGTGGCCCTCAGGACCGCGATAGCCAACCTGACTGCGGGGGATATCGATGCCGCTCTTCTCAGCCTCGAAGGTGTGTACGCGATGGACTTCTCGGTCAACGTCGAGCACGCGGTGTACGAGATGTTCATGGTGGAGTGGCTGACCAACCCAGACGACTATCCGTTGTTCTGGGCGGAGGATAGGCTGAACATCTTCACGGACGTGCTGCTCGAGTCCTTCTCGCTCGAGGCGAAGAAGGCGGCCAGCGACACGGACTACGCTGCCGAGATCCTCTCGCTCGAGGAGAAGCTCGGCTCGGTGGAGAGCGACCTCTCGGCGGGCTTGTCGGTCGTGACGGACACCTTGGAAGACCTGACGTTGCAGCTTGAAGGGATCGAGCTGATGCTGTAGCCCGGTTCGGGCGGAAACCATTCCAAACCCCTTTCTTTTCATGTTATCTGCCAATGTTGAGTCGCTGTGCTGCTCTTCCCCAAACGANNAGGGCAGGCAGCGATGACCCGCTCTATCTCGAGTATCACGATACCGAGTGGGGCGTTCCCGTTCATGACGACAAGAAGCTCTTCGAGTTCTTGGTGCTCGAGGGAGCTCAGGCGGGCTTGAGCTGGAGGACCATCCTGAGCAGGCGGGAGAACTACAGAAAGGCGTTCGCTGGCTTCGATCCCGGGAAGGTCGCCGCGTTCGATGGCAGGACAGTCAAGAGGCTCCTGGGAGATTCGGGAATCATCCGCAACCGCCGGAAGATAGAGTCGGCCATATCCAAC
>DUGQ01000070.1:1231-5270 GCA_013331315.1 Thermoplasmata archaeon | reverse complement strand
CGCTTTCTTCGAGGCGCTCGGGGACGAACTCGTCGTCGCGTTGCAGGTCGCTAGCGTTGCTGTCTACGCGATATTGGCAATCCTGAGCTACCGCCTGGTTCAGAGGGATAATGAACATTTCGAGAGAGAGAAGAAGCTCAGGACAGAGATCATGTCGTTCGTGTCCAGGTCTAGAGGCGAAGGATCCGCTGCGGACCTGCCTAGGAACAGTGAGCGACGAAGATCGCCTCTGTTCTGGTTCACCGTGGTGATAATGCCCGAGATACTTCTACTTCTCGCGCTCGTCACCACCGCCATCGCCCCTTTGGAGGAGGAGCAGGCCATGGCGCAGGTGATTCTTGGCTGGATGTTCTTCGTGGCTCTCGCGACGCCGTTCCTGGGCCTGCAGTTCTACATGTTCTGCTTCCTGAACGCGGACATGAGCGGGCATCACAAGAGATGGACCGGGCTGGTTAAGGACACGAAGCTCTTCCTGGCGAGCACAGGCTACATGGCCGGAACGGTGCCGGAGCCCGAGCCTTTGCCGGAGAGGAGCAATGGCGTCTACGCCATCGTCTCCTTGCTGTCCAGCGGATTGTTCTTCTTCTACTGGTGGTATGTCATCACGAAGGACGGGAACGACCACATCAAGCATCACGAGATCTTCGAGCGGGAGATCCTAGACCTGCTGTCGAAGCGACCGTCTACTGATAGGGCGGCACAGGCCTTTGGCTCAGGACCTGATATCAGCCCACCTGTGAACGCTTAAGTAGCTACATGGCGTTCCAAAAGCGGGGTGCTGCCCAGGTGCGTTGTCCGAGCTGCGGGGGAATGAGTCAGAGCGATGGGGGCTACTGCATCTTCTGCGGGATGAGGCTCCCTCAGAAGGCGGCCAACCTCAGACCTGATGATGTCAAGTCGTTGGGGAACCAGCTCTTGCCGATTGTGGAAGACAAGAACAGGACCGACATACAGGTCTCGACCTTGTGGGTGATCATTCCGTTCGTCGTCCTGCTGATACTCGGAATAGTGATGGTCGCCATCATCTTCGCTGAGGCGATAGATCTAGTCCAGAGTGACCAATACGACCCCGATGATCCTACTGCGTCGTACGACCTCCTTACGAGCGACACGGTGTTGCTCTCCGCGGCGACCATCGCGGTCTACCTGTTCCTCACCAGGCTGACATACGACCTGGTCAAGAGACACAACCTGCATTTCGAAAGGGAGTGGAAGCTGAGGAACACCGTGTCATCCTTCGTCTCGCGGGTTACCGGAGAGAGGTTCGGCTTCTACTCCATGGAGAAGGTGGAGACCAAGAGGTCACCCGCGCTGTGGGCCTCGGTGATCATCCTGCCCTCGCTGGTATCCATGCTGTGGATCGTGCTGATCGCTTTGGACGCGGAGGATGGGGACATTGACGTCCGACTCGCCTCGCTTGTGCTCCTCCTCCAGCTCTGCCTCAGCTTGCTGCTACTCGTGGCCCAGTTCTACCTGTTCTACTTCCTGACGTCGGACATGGCGAACCATCACAAGAGGTGGATGGCCTTCGTCCACGACACGAGGATACTCCTGGCGCACTTCGGCTATACCGCCGGATGGCTCACCGAGCCTCGCAGACTCAACGACAGAAGCGTAGCGGTGTACGTGGTGGCGTCGATATTCACAGGAGGCCTGTTCCTGTTCTACTGGTGGTACGCCATAGTCAAGGACGGCAACGAGCACATGAGACATCACCGCGTATTCGAACGTGAACTCATGGAGCTGCTCGCCAAGCCTGAGACGACATGAAGGGCATACTCGGATCACTCTGTCGGCTTGAACGCGACCACCTTCGCGCTCGCCACCAGGGACGACAGGTCCTGTTCGGGCTCTTCGGCCGAGACGTACGACCCGAGCTGCTCTTTTGTATACACCTGCTTGTCTACCACGGCGACATCGAGGAAGCCCGCCAGGGAAATAGAGGCGAGATACTCAGTCTCAAGCAGCGCCCCCGATACACATGATGACCACGCGGCCATGTCCTTCCTGAGCAATTCTGGCAGCTCCCTAAGAAGCACTATNNACACTATGTCCGAGACCGCCAGCTTTCCCCCGGGCTTCAGCACCCTGAAGGCCTCTCTGAACACCTGGTCCTTGTCGGGAGAGAGATTGATCACGCAGTTGCTGATGACTACATCGGCGATGCCGCCCTCGAGAGGCATGTGCTCTATCTCGCCGAGCCTGAACTCCACGTTCGCAAACCCGTTCTCCCTGGCGGTCTTCCGCGCGCGGAAGATCATCTCAGGGGTCGCGTCGATCCCGTAGACCTTGCCTTCGGGGCCGACCCTCTTGGACGCGAGAAACGCGTCGATGCCGCCACCGCTACCAAGATCGACCACGACCATCCCAGGCTCGAGGTCGGCGATCGCCATCGGGTTGCCGCAGCCCGCGCTCGCGACCTGTGCCTCGACAGGGACGGACACGAGGTCGGCAGACGGATAGATACCGCCACACCTGCACATCGTCTCGACATCCGAGCCACAGCATGAGCCGTCCCTGAGCGCCACGCGAGTGTATCTCTCTCTTACCGCCTTTCGGCCTTCGTCCTCGGTGGGAGAACGACAGTCACATCGGTCTTCGCTCTTCTCATCTGCCATGGGTTCGCCTCAGGATAACATTCAGGCCGACCCTTATGAAGATGTCTGCGAAAAACGCCGCGAGCCTATCTCGCGAGGAGGCGTGGCCTCACCATTCAAGCAGAGAAAGGGTGAACACGACCGTGTCCTCCCTGTTGTCTACCTCGTCTATCCTCACGATCTTCCCCGTAGCCCTCGCAAGTGCCGTCAGGAGGCATGAACAGCCGATGCAGGACATCTGCCTGCAGGTGTCGGGCCACTCCTTCCGTATCTGCCTGCACGAGCCCCGCAGGCCGGAGTACTCGACCCTCATCACCGTCCTTCCCTCTCGCTCCTTGAAGTGGAAGTCGCGCATTATGCTCAGGCCGTGCTTCAAGATTTGGAGACTGCCCTCGACGAACTCAGTGTCCGTATCGGCTACCTTGAGCGCGAGCTGCCCCTCAAGGTCGTCGAGCAGGCGTTTGCCCGGAGGCTCGATCAGAAGGCCGGGAGCTGAGCCGTCCTTTCCGGGCGAGAGAGTCAGGTCATCCGACAAGACAGACGGGGGCTTGAACGAGCCACCTGTCGCCGGCACGAGGAGCTTCTCGACCGTCAGCCCGTGCTTCGCGGGAAGGTAAACCGCGTTGCCCGCGAGGGTGAGCCCGGACAGGATGTCTCTCGAGGTCTTGGCCGCGGAGAGCATCTGATTCTCCGATACGACTGACGATATCTTCTTCTCGGCGAGTATGAAGGCGACGAACAGTCCTATGAATATGGTCCCAGCAGCTGTCAGTATGAACATGTCCCTCTCGCTCTCGAGCTGGTCGACACGTTCCTGCAGAGCGAGGTCGGTCGTGGCACCGATGGAGTCTATGTCCAGCTGAGCGGAGATGCCAAGGGCCAGAAGAACGAGACCGAGCACGACAAGGAGCAGCCCCATGATCAAAGGCGGTGTGATCGCGATGGTTTCCCCCATCAACCTTAGCCTCAGTCGCATGGTCTCGGGGCAGACAAGAACGTACTATGATTTGTATGTATTCCTGCGCCCGGGCCAGGCTGGTGGATCGCCGATGAACCGCTCTGAGCGAGGTCAGTCGACTGTCTCGGACGGAGGGGCGGGGTTCTCGGGCGCAGCACGCGAGACCTTCCTTCTCACGAAGTCTCCGTGTCGCTGCCTCTCGGCCATAACATGCCTGAGCAGACCCAGGCGCCACTCAGGGTGCTTCTCGGATATCTCGCGCAGTAGCTCATCCGGAGTCTTCGTCGGCCCCTCCTCGACCTCGGGAACCCGTCTTCCGAAGAGCCTCAGCACCGTCCGCTGCACGGTTCGCAACGCCCGCACGAACCAAAGGACGGCGCGGTCTATGAGATCCGTCGCCACCCACAACAGGAGGACGAAGGCGATGGTCATGAGGTGCATCTTGGTCGCGAGAGACATCTCGCCCGTGATTTGAGTAGCGACC
>DUGQ01000070.1:0-1190 GCA_013331315.1 Thermoplasmata archaeon | reverse complement strand
CGAGATCTTCCCTCGCCATGATTGGGAACGGCCCCCTCGGTTCGCCAACATCCCTGATGGAGTCCCCGTCGGAATCGAGCCAACTCGCGATACTAGACTCGGCCACTACGGTCGAGTTCGCGCCGGCGACAGTCAACGATGACGGGTGGTTCAGAAGCACCTTCGACAAGTCTGTCGTGAGAGGGTCATCCTCGGCGAAGTTGAAGCACACGGAGAACTCTGGCCGCTTGTCGAAGGACAGGTCCATCAGAAGCTTGCCTGAGAACCTCGAGCTGGCGCCGATCGCCTCCAGGAGGCCGTTCCCCGTCCCGAAATCGTCCGCGAGCACGAGTATGCCCCCTTCACTGACGAAGTCGCGGACTACCGATCCATCGGAGGATGAGAACGGCTTCGAAGGGCCGATGATCATGAGAGTGTCGGTCGACGCGACCATGTCGAGTTCCTGAAGACCCAGGTGGACTATCGTCACATCCGTGCCCGTCGCCTGCGTGGCGAGCGTAGGCGCGAAGTTGCCCAGCTCATACGTGGACTTCGCGAGGCTGCTCGTCCCATTCCATCCCGAGTTGTAGATGGAGAAGTCGGTCGTCGTGGACAGGACCGGAGAGAGCATCGTCAGTGTGAACAGCCCGACGGTCGCCATCATCAGCGCGAGGGCGACGTATCCCCTTCTGAGCCTACGCCGCATAGCCCCTGCCTCCTCCCAACACCGTGGACTTGATCTGCTCGACGATGCTCCCCATGGTAGCCATCTCCGATTCGGTCATGGGCGTGCCCGCGTATCGCGCCATCTCGAACAGCGTGGTGATCCTGGTAACGAGATTGGACGGATACCCGATCGCCTCCAGCATCCTCGCGATCTCCCGATGCGTCATCGACGAGCCGATGTGTACGCGCCGGTTCTTCACCAGGAATCGGAGCAGATAGTTGTAGCTCCACACTATCCTGTCGTTCGGGTTCTCAGGTGGCTCGGCGAGGTCGAACAGGTCGGCCACGCGCTTGTACTCTGCTTCGGGCCCGCCGCCGCTGGTCGTCTCGCCGATGATCGTGGCGCGGCCGTGATGCTTGAAGTCGTAGGTGAACTCTTCCGCCGCTGAGCCTGTGCGGCCGCTGGTCAGGACGAACAGCGGTGTGTCGTGCATTGTTTTGCCGGGCACGTGCGCCGGGGACCAGGACTGTGTGATGAGCTCCTC